>NZ_PVBI01000039.1:0-4646 GCF_002968675.1 Neorhizobium sp. T25_13 | reverse complement strand
GCTCACGAAGATCATTCGATAACGGTGCGGTCATGAGATGCCGGCCTCCATCCAACCAGTATCAGTGAATCAGAACAAAGCCGATTTGGGAATCCGGTATGATTCTGAAAAATGCGGAAACGCTCTAGCCATGATCTTGTGTTCACCCTGACCAATAAAGCCAAAGGTACACTCGACCGAAAAGCGTGGGCAGCAGTTCCGGACGTTCTCCGCGAGTGGCCTGTTTTGTGACAGTCTCTCAATTTTGAAGAGCATGCATCGATATTCCCATTCATGCGTTGTCGAAACGCAGAAAAGGAGATTTCCCATGATCGATGCTGCAAGAATCAAGGAACACGCCGAAGTCATCGGCGCGGATGGCGCCCATGTTGGAACGGTCGACCGCGTCGAAGGCAGTCGTATCAAGCTGACCAGGAAGGACAGCGGTGAGGGCGGCCATCGAGGCCACCACCACTTCATTCCGCTGGAACTGGTCGCCGATATCGAAGGGGACAGGGTTCATCTTTCGGCAGACGGCGATGTCGCGGTGACATTCGAAGAAGAAGAGGGCGGCAAGGCCGTTCATTGATTGCTGGACATAAAAAGGCCGGCGCCCGGAAAGAGGCGCCGGCCTTTTCGTATTCCGGATCCCAATTTTAGCGCGTCGCGATCAATGCGCCGAACCCGGAACGCCGAAGCGTTCCGGCAGGAAGGCGGTCTCTGCCGGAGGTCCGCTCAGGCGATCCGACTTCGTGCTGGCGGTCGGTCCGGCGGGATGCATCAGAAGGGCGACAACAAGCCCGCCCGCAATGGCGGATCCCAAGGCAATCAGGACATTCTGGGCGCTCATGACCATGGCTCCTCTATAGCCTGACAACCCCCGGAAAACAGGAAGGTTCCGCCCGGTCGCGACGACCGGGCGGCGCCGAGAAGATAAGGTGAGGCCGATCTTCAGCCGATCGAGAAGGGGACCGCGACGAAGGTCTGGTTCTCGCCACGCTGGATGAGGAGCAGGACGGACTTGCGCCCGGACTTCCCGGCCTCGGCGACCGCCGTCTTGGCATCCTTGGCCGACTTCACGGGCTGCTGGTTGATCGAGACGATGATATCTCCGGGCTGCAGGCCGGCGTCGGCAGCCGGCTTGTCGGGGGCGACGCTCTCGATCACAGCACCGTTTTCCCGACGCGGCAGGGTGAGGGCCTCGCGGATATCCGGCGTGAGGTCGGCAAGACCGATGCCGATGGTCGGAACGCGCTGGGCACCCTGCATGGATTTGTCGCCATTGTCGGCGGAAGCCTGCTGCTGGTCGGGCTCATTGCCGCCAACCGTGATGCTGAGATTGCGGCTTTGACCTTGACGCCAGACAGTCAGGCCCTCCTTGGCGCCGGGCGTCAGGTCGGCGACCATGCGCGACAGATCCCGCGGCGACTTGATCTGCTGGCCGCCGAGCGCGGTGATGACGTCGCCGGTCCGGATGCCGGCCTTGGCTGCCGGCGCATCGTCGTTGACATTGGCGACCAGTGCGCCTTCCGGCTTGTCGAGACCTATGGCGCTCGCCACATCCGCCGTCACCGGCTGGATCTGCACCCCGATGAAGCCATGCTCGATCGAGCCGTCCTTCATCAGCTTGGCGACAACCTTCTGGGCCTGGTCGGACGGGATGGCAAAGCCGACCCCGACACTGCCGCCGTTGGGGGAATAGATTGCCGTATTGATACCGACGACCTTGCCTTCGAGATCGACCAGCGGGCCGCCGGAATTGCCATGGTTGATCGGCGCGTCGATCTGGATGAAATCATCATAGGGGCCGCTGTGGAGATCGCGGCCGCGGGCCGAAACGATGCCGGCGGTGACGGTCGTGCCAATGCCGAACGGATTGCCGATCGCCAGAATCTGGTCGCCGGCATTGAGCTTGTCCGAATCGCCCCAGGCGATCGTCGCCAGCGGCTTCGGCGCGTTGATCTTGATGACGGCGAGATCGGATTTCGCGTCGGCGCCGATCAGCTTGGCCGGCACGTCGGTACCGTCGTCGAGCGTCACCTTGATATCGATCGCGTTGTCGATCACGTGATTGTTGGTGACGATGTAACCATCGGCCGTGACGACAAAGCCGGAGCCGAGGGCTTCGGTCCGGGGAGCCTGACGCTGCTGCGGCATATGGCGCGGCATGGGGATGCCCTGCTGGCCGAAGAACTGCCGGAATTGCTCGTCGAACGGCGAGTTGTCGTCTAAGGGCGAGCTGTCGTCCGAAGCGACGTTCTGCGCCTTCATCGTGGTGGTGATGGTGACGACGGCCGGTTTGTCGGCGGAAACGATCGGCGCGAACGAACCACCCGGAGCGACGATGCCGGAAACGGAGCCGGCAGCAGTTGTTGCCGTGGTTGCTGCATGCGCCGCATTGGTGCCGAGAATGACCGGCACGGAGAGCGGGACCGCAACGATGGCGGCGCCAAGAAGTGCCGCGATCCGATGTCTGCGAAGGATATTTGACATGGAGGTCTTCCTTTCAATCTGCAGCCCTTGCGCCGGGAGACGGCGCATTGGGGCGAAGAGGATCGAACCGCGCGGGCGAGCGCAGCCGATCGGTTGGGGTTCTGGAGATTTACGAAGCTGAGAAGCCGGCTTTGCGGGCAAGCGTTGCATCAGAAACCGGTTCAGGGGACGGCGGGTGAAGCGGCTTCGAACGCGTGATTATCGACGTCGATCGTCGGGCGGTCCGGTGAGGTGCATGACCGGGCAGGGCGCCGGCGATACGAGGGAAGGCTGATTTATCGGGACGAGCGAGCGCATATCTGAGCTCCACCTTCGGCAAACGGTTGTGAAACTGGCTCTGCCGTCACGACCTCTCCGGCCGTCGGCAGCATTCAGTCTTGAAGACAGAAATACGCCTCTAAGCCTGGAAGGTCAGCTTAATAATAAATAAGGTTTGGAAGGCCCCATCTGCCGAATTTTAGGCCAAATGCTCCGCTCCAGAGATATCCGTGATCTCACGAAATAAGATATTTCAATGGCTTGACGCCGCACCCGGAGTTTTCGCACGTCCGCGGTTTGTCGCCGCAAACGTGACCTGGCTGTAATAAATGCCGTTCGCCCCGAAGATGAGCAAATTGTAATGGGTGAGGCGGGGCTTTTGGCGATGCGATGGAGCGTCCCGGATCGAGGACCGGATCTAGAAAAGGACGGCCGACGTGATCTCGTGGCAGCGACGTGACGTCAATCGGTCGCCCGACCCCGTTCTAAAGTTAACGGCAGTCGCGTCCTGATCGGCTTGTGACAGACCGGCTGGACTTCGTCCACCCACATTGTGACGAAGCAGGCGCAGCGATTCTACCCGCCACGGCGAACGGGGCGGCGCACGGAGCCTTGGCCCAAGCGCACCAAACCACTGCAACCACATTGGTGTCCGTTTAAGTGTATGATTTAATTTGGGTATGGTGAGAGCGCCAGGGATTCGAACCCTGGACCTACTGACTAAAAGTCTACTTGGGCGTAATCTATGTAATTGATATACAACGATGATTTGTGATGAAAAACGGGGTGTGCGAGGGGATGTGCGTGTGAGGCCGTGAGGTGCAGCCCCTGGAACATCTCAGTGTAGCGTTATCAAGCGTCATCAAGCTGTTTCCTCATTTCGGTCATCCAGCTTTCTGTGTTGGAAGACTGCTCCATGATCCATTTCTGGTCCGCGGGATTAAAGAAGTGGGACAATCTTGCCGCGCTCAAGGGGGCGGATTCCTTGAACGATGGGCTGGTTTACGATCTGAGCACTGATAGCCGGAACACGTCGAGAAGGACGATGTCGACTTCATTCTGCTTGAGATGGCGGCGCATTTCCTGGCCGTCGAAGGCCGTGCTGACGATGTATCCTTCGCCTTCGAAATAGCGTGTGAGCAGCTGGCAGATTGTCGGATCGTCGTCGACGACATGTTGTGCGGTTAGCCCTGCTGCCAACGCTTTTGCTCGCAGCCTGCATGCGGGGTAGAATTCGAGGTGGAGTAAAATGGCGTCTCCGTCGAAACTTCTTGCTCGGCTAGTGTCACCGCGACCGCAGCAGAGACAAGAACACGGCCCGACCGATGACGTGACGCCGGACGTATTGGCCATCGCTAGGCCGACTGAAACGGCCGCCGACAACGGGTTGAACATCCCCGTGTCGATTTCGCAGGTAGTGGTTCCGAGCTCATGCACCATCCTGAATGCCGAAATGATATTATCTGGGCACCGATTCTGTGACCCCGCTGGCGGTAAATGTGACCATGACCGGCTTGCCGGGCGAGGAGACTGAAGGTCATGAAGACCGCGATCGCGTTAATCTCTTTGCTCATGGTCGTCGGGTTCTGCCTGACGGATGTAACCTGTCAGCCCTCAAAGATATGCCATCACCCATCGAAATATTGATCTGAAACATCAACAGGCATATTATAAATATCGAATATTCTGGCCTGCATAATAAAAGCGATGGTTGAATCGTGATTACTGCTGCTCAGATGCGCGCCGCGAGGGCTCTTCTCGGCATCGACCAGCGGAAGCTGGCGGAGCTGGCAGGGATTTCGGTGCCGACGATCCAGCGCATGGAAGCGAGCGCCGACGTGGTGCGGGGAAACGTCGATTCCCTGATGCGCCTGCTGGCGGCGCTCGACAGGGCCGGGATCGAGCTGATCGGCGAG
>NZ_PVBI01000038.1:0-4682 GCF_002968675.1 Neorhizobium sp. T25_13 | reverse complement strand
CTGGGGCAGCGACTGGAAGAAGGCGACCGTCAAATCCTACAAGTCGACGCTCGGCTTTTCCTCGCAAGGGTCGAGCTACCCGACCCGCGGCAACTATCTGGATCTCGATCCGACCTATACGGACCGGTTCGGGCGGCCGCTGCTGCGCTTCACCTTCGATTTCCCGGACAACGACATCCGCATGTCGAACTGGGTCTCGGACCGGATGGAGGAGATCGCCAAGGCCTTCGGCGGCAGGCAATACACCAATACCCGCCGCAAGAAGGGCTGGGATTCGGTGCCCTACCAGAGCACCCACAATACCGGCGGGGCGATCATGGGCACGGACCCCAGGACCAGCGCCGTCAACAAGTACCTGCAGAGCTGGGACGTCGCCAACGTCTTCGTCATCGGCGCTTCCGCCTTCGCCCACAATGCCGGCAAGAACCCGACCGGCACCGTGGGGGCGCTCGCCTATCATGCGGCGGATGCCATCCGACAGCAATATCTCCGCAACCCGGGCCAACCTCTGGTGTCGGCATGAGCAGGATCGTCTTTTCCCTCACCCTTGCCGCAACCGCCCTCTCGGCAGGCCTGGCACTTGCGCAGGCGCCCGACCAGGCCGACCAGATCATCCGCGGTCGTTATCAGGCGATCCTCGGCGATTGCGCCGCCTGTCACACCGCGCCGGGGGCAAAACCGCTCTCCGGCGGACTGCCGCTCGAAACGCCGTTCGGCCAGATCATTCCGCCGAACATCACGCCCGACAAGGCGACCGGCATCGGCAACTGGACGGAGGCGGATTTCCGCAGCGCCCTGAAGAACGGTATTGGCCATGACGGCAAGCGGCTCTACCCCGCCATGCCCTATCCGGCCTATACCAGGATGACCGACAGGGACATTGGCAACCTCTGGTCCTATCTCAGGACCGTCGATCCGGTCTTCAATCCGGTCGAATCCAACCAACTGCCGTTCCCGTTCAACATTCGGCTGTCGATGATGGGCTGGAACATGCTGAACTTCACGCCCGGTGAATTCCGGCCCGATCCGTCGAAATCGGCCGAATGGAATCGTGGCGCCTATATCGTCCAGGGGCCGGGCCATTGCGGCACCTGCCATTCGCCGAAAACCACGCTCGGGGCGGACGAGACCAGCGAGCCGTTGCAGGGCGCTTCGCTGCAGGGATGGTATGCGCCCAACATCACCGGCAACAGCTATATCGGCGTTGGCAGCTGGAGCGAGGACGAGATCGTCCGGTACCTGAAGACCGGCACCAACGGGCATACGATCGCTTCGGGCCCGATGGCGGAGGCAATCCAGGCCTCGACCTCGCTGATGACCGACGCGGACGTGCACGCGATCGCCACTTACCTGAAGAGCACCGAAGGCGGTCCGACGCAGAAACCGCAGCCGATCCCGGCGAGCGATGCGCGGATGAGGGTGGGGGCGGCGATCTATCACGACACCTGTTCCGCCTGCCATGGCGGCGACGGCAAGGGCGCCCGCCAGCTGTTCCCGGCACTCGCCGGCAGCTCGATCGTGCAGCAGCCGAGCGCGGAGACGCTGACGCGCCTGGTGCTGCAGGGCAGCCAGGCGGTGCATACGCCCACGGCGAAAACGACACCCGCCATGCCTTCGCTCGGCTGGCGCCTGACCGACGCACAGGTGGCCGCCGTGCTGACCTACGTCCGCAACAGCTGGGGCAATGCCGCGCCTTCGGTCGGGGCGTCGGATATCGGGGCGCAGAGGTAAAGGCTCGTCCTCGGCTATATTTGAGGTATACCCCTCACCCTTCCCTTCTCCCCGATTGCGGGGAGAAGGTGACGGCAGTCGGATGAGGGGCTGCCAAGCCACAACCTTCATTTCCCCGCTTCACGCGCCTCTATCTGCCCGCTACAACTCCGTTATTCCGTTCTGCAATTTTGGATTTGAGAACCATGGCCGATAGCGTTACCGATCGTTTCCTCCGTTACGTCGTCATCGACACCCAGTCGGATGCCAAGTCTCCCTCCCAGCCTTCGACGATGAAGCAGAAGGATCTCGGCCGGCTGCTGGTCGAGGAAATGCTGGCGATCGGCATTACCGACGCGCATCTCGATGAGCACGGCTATATCTACGGGACGATCCCGGCGACGACTTCGAAGAACAACGTGCCGGTCATCTGTTTCTGCGCCCATATGGACACGGCACCCGATTTCACCGGCACCAACGTTAAGCCGCAGATCGTCAGGAACTACCAAGGCGGCGATATCCAGCTCACCGGCGACAAAAGCCAGGTGATCCGGGTGTCCGAACATCCGGTGCTGAAAGACCAGATCGGCAACGACATCATCACCTCTGACGGCACCACGCTGCTCGGCGCCGACGACAAGGCGGGCATTGCCGAGATCATGTCGGCCGCCGAATTCTTCATCAACAACCCGGACGTCAAGCACGGCGCTATCCGCATCCTCTTCACCGCCGACGAGGAAATCGGCCGCGGCGTCGATAAGGTGGACCTCACAAAGCTCGGCGCCGATTTCGGCTATACGCTGGACGGCGAGACCGCCGGCACGATCGAGGACGAGACGTTTTCGGCCGATGCTGTGGAGATCGCCATCAAGGGCGTCGCCATGCATCCGGGCTTCGCCTTCGGCAAGATGGAAAATGCCATCAAGATCGCCGGCGGCATCGTCGCAAGATTGCCCAAGGACATGACGCCCGAGACCACCAAGGGCCGCGACGGCTTCATCCATCCGACCGGCATGACCGGCGTGATGGAAAAGGCGAACCTCTCCTTCATCATCCGCGATTTTACCGAAGAGGGCCTGAAGGCCAAGGAGACGCTGCTCGAGGAGATCACCAGGCAGGTGATCGCCGACTATCCGGGCTCGACTTACACCTTCACCGTCAAGGAACAGTACCGCAACATGAAGGTGGTGCTCGACCAGTATCCGGGCATCGTCGATTACGCGGTCGAGGCGATCAGCCGGGCCGGCATGACCCCGGTGCGCGGCAGCATCCGCGGCGGCACGGACGGCTCGCGCCTTTCCTTCATGGGCCTGCCCTGCGCCAACCTCTTCGCCGGTGGCCACGCCTTCCACTCACCGTTGGAATTCGTCAGCAGCCAGGACATGGAACTGGCGGTGAAGACGGTGGTGGAGCTTGCGAAACTGTGGGAGGAGCGGGCGTAAGCGCTTTTTCTAAGCGGTGTGCTTTAAAGTCCAGACCCCTCGCCAGTCTTGAACGCGCCGCATTTTCTGCCTAGAAAACCGCCATCAGCAGCACCAACAGGATGGTGACCCATGGATTCCAACCGAAACGCAACGCCGCTTTGCCTTGCCATTCGGGAATCCGTCCATGCCTTCCATTATGCTTGCCAATTTTTCGTGGTCCACGCCTGACGGCCGGCCGCTTTTTTCCAATCTGAACCTCAGCTTCGGGCCCGAACGCGCCGGCCTTGTCGGGCGCAACGGCGTCGGCAAGACGACGCTTTTGAAGCTGATTGCTGGTGAGTTGATGCCCGCATCCGGCACGGTCTCGGTTTCCGGCAGCCTCGACATGCTGCGCCAGAGCGTGCAGGTCACGTCCGGTGAGACGATCGCCGACTTTTTTGGCACGCGCGATGCGTTGGCCGTTCTTGCCCGCGCGGAAGCGGGCGAGGCATCCGCCGAGGAGCTCGCCAATGCCGACTGGATGCTGGAGGCGCGCATGGCCGAGGCGCTGGCGCGGGCAGGCCTCGATGCGGATGCGAACACGCCGCTCGAAACGCTGTCGGGCGGCCAGCGTACCCGCGCGGGGCTGGCGGCACTGATCTTCACCGGGCCGGATTTCCTGATCCTCGACGAACCCACCAACAACCTCGACCGAGACGGCCGCCAAGCGGTGATCGACCTGCTCGCCGGCTGGCGGGGCGGGGCGATCATCGTCAGCCATGATCGCGAGCTTCTGGAAACCGTCGATGCGATCGTCGAACTGACCTCGCTCGGTGCGACCCGTTATGGCGGCAACTGGAGCCGCTACCGGGAGCGCAAGGGGCTGGAACTGGCCGCCGCCGAACACGATCTCACGGAGGCCGAAAAGCGGGTGGCGGAGATCGACCGCACGGCGCAGGAAACCGCCGAGCGCAAGGCGCGCAAGGACAGCACCGGCAAGAAGAAGGCCGCGCGGGGCGACATGCCGCGCATCGTCGCCGGCGGCATGAAGCGGCGGGCGGAAAATACCAGCGGCGACAATGCCCGGCTTGCCGAGCGGCTGCGAACCCAGGCGGCCGATGATACATCGGCTGCGCGTGAAAAAATCGAGATCCTGCAGCCGCTATCCGTGACGCTGCCGCCGACCGGCCTGCCGGCGAGCCGGGTCGTGCTCCGGATCGACAATGTCACCGCCGGTTACGAGGTTGAAAAACCGGTCCTGCGCGACCTCTCCTTCGAGATCACCGGGCCGGAACGGATCGCCGTTACCGGTCCGAACGGCTCAGGAAAGACGACGCTGCTGTCGCTGATTTCGGGCAGCCTGCAGCCGTTCTCGGGCACGGTGCGGGTGCCGGTGAGATCCGCCATGCTCGACCAGCGGGTGAGCCTGCTCGATCCGACGCTCTCGATCCGCGACAATTTCCGGCGTCTCAATCCGCAAGCGGACGAAAATGCCGGCCGCGCGGCGCTTGCCCGCTTCATGTTCCGTGCAGATGCCGCCCTGCAGGTGGTCGGCACCCTGTCGGGTGG
>NZ_PVBI01000037.1:0-5080 GCF_002968675.1 Neorhizobium sp. T25_13 | reverse complement strand
ACCCACGCCCGAACCCGTCGCGCCAGCTGCGAAGCTCACCTGGTTCCAGCGCCTGCGCGCCGGCCTTTCCCGCACGTCGTCGCAGCTCACCGGCCAGATCAGTGCGCTCTTTACCAAGCGCAAGCTGGACGAAGAAACGCTGGAACAGCTCGAAGATCTGCTGATCCAGGCCGATCTCGGGGTCGAGACAGCCATGCGCGTCACCGGGGCGCTGTCCTCCGAGCGTTATGGCAAGGACGTAACCGGCGAGGACGTGTCTCGGATCATGGCCGAAGAGATCACCAGGGTTTTAGGCCCGGTTGCCAAACCGCTGGCGCTCGATCTCAATCACAAGCCGCATGTCATCCTTGTCGTCGGCGTCAACGGCACCGGCAAGACCACGACGATCGGCAAGCTCGCGGCAAAACTCTCCGGCTCCGGCCTCAAGGTCATGCTCGCTGCCGGCGACACGTTCCGCGCCGCCGCGATCGAGCAGCTGAAGATCTGGGCGGACCGCACTGGCTCGGGGTTTATCGGGACCAAGCTCGGCGCCGATGCGGCCGGCCTTGCTTATGACGCCTACGAGCAGGCGCGCGCCAACAAGAGCGATGTGCTGATCATCGATACCGCCGGCCGGCTGCAGAACCGCACCGAGCTGATGGCCGAACTCGAAAAGATCGTCCGCGTGCTCGGCAAGCTCGATCCCGACGCCCCGCACACCGTGCTGCAGACGCTGGACGCCACGACCGGCCAGAACGCCATGAACCAGGTCGAGATTTTCCGGAACGTTGCGGGGGTCAGCGGGCTTATCATGACGAAGCTCGACGGTACGGCGCGCGGCGGCATCCTGGTGGCGATTGCCGCCAAGCACAAGCTGCCGGTCTATTTCATCGGTGTCGGCGAGGGCGTCGACGATCTCGAACCCTTCGAGGCGCAGGATTTTGCCCGCGCCATTGCCGGGATTGCCCATTGATGCCACAAATCTGCCTTGGCACTCGCGCAGAGCCAAGGCATGACGAAGCAGGTTTGACCAGTATATGAAATTCGAAAGCGACACGACGCCCACCGCCGCCGACCGGCACCATCCGATGCTGAAGCTCTCGCTCGAGCTGGGGCCGCTGCTCGTCTTCTTCTTCGCCAATCTGCGCGGGGAATGGCTTGCCGCGACCTTCCCATGGCTTTCGGTGCTCGGTGGTCCGCTGTTCATCGCCAGCGGCCTGTTCATGGTCGCGACGGTCATTTCGCTCGTCGTCTCGAAGGTCGTTCTCGGGCATCTGCCCATGATGCCCTTCATTTCCGGCATCGTTGTCCTCGTTTTCGGCGGGCTCGGCATCTGGCTGCAGGACGAGCTGTTCTTCAAGATGAAGCCGACCATCATCAACACGCTGTTCGGCGTCGTGCTGCTCGGCGGCCTGCTGTTCGGCAAATCGCTTCTCGGCTATGTGTTCAATGCGGCCTTCCAGCTCGATGATGCCGGCTGGCGCAAGCTGACCATCCGCTGGGGCGTGTTCTTCCTGTTCCTCGCCGTCCTCAACGAAATCGTCTGGCGCGGCGCGAACGCCTATTACCTGCCCGACGCCAAGGCGGCGGATAACTTCTGGGTAGCCTTCAAAGTCTGGGGTACAATGCCGATCACGCTGATCTTCACGATGACGCAGATGCCGCTGATCATGCGCCACACAGTCCAGGACACCGCAGGCAACGCCGAGGCCGAAAAGTGACGGCGGCGGAATTCTCTCCATCGAGTTCGTCCTCCAAGCGCTGGTTTCTCGCCGCGCTCATCCTCTTTCTGCTCCAGATCGCGATCCTCTACGCGATCGGCCGCATTCCGATCTGCGAATGCGGTTATGTGAAGTTTTGGGAAGGCGGGGTGAATACCAGCGGCAATTCTCAGCACCTCTCCGACTGGTACACGCCGTCGCATATCATCCACGGCTTCCTGTTCTATGGTCTCGGCTGGCTGATCCTGCGCCGCGCTCCGCTGGCGGCCCGGCTTTCGCTGGCGATCCTGATCGAGGCTGCCTGGGAGATTGCCGAAAATTCCCCGCTGATCATCGACCGCTACCGCACGGCGACCATGGCGCTCGGTTATACCGGCGACAGCATTCTCAATTCGGCGATGGATACGGTGTTCATGGCGCTCGGCTTCTTCGCCGCCTCGCGTCTGCCGGTTTGGCTGACGGTCGCCATCGCCATTTTCTTCGAGCTGGCGACCGGCTACATCATCCGCGACAACCTGACGCTCAACGTGCTGATGCTCGTCTGGCCGGTCGATGCGGTGCGGGTGTGGCAGGGTGGGCTGTAGCACGGGACGGGTTTTGACTGGGGAGGATTTCCTCGCCCCAAGAAAAACCCGCCCAACCTCATCAACGCTTTAGCCATATTCGCTTTCCCATTCATCCCCGCCTCTCGCACCCATTCGATAATCGCCCCGTCATCGGATGGGAAACCGGGTTCGCGAACCGGCCTCCTCATCCAAGGGTTCTCGGACCCCGGTTCCGGTGATGGCTGCAAAGGTAGTTGGCGAGGCCTGACAATCCTCGAAAGTCCATCAAAACAGTCGGGGCAGGCACAAATACCTACCTCCCACATAACGGATACCGCCTGCCCCATTCCCAAACCAAAACCGCGCCGGACAAGAGGTCCCGCGCGGCCAAAGGTGCTTCTTCCAAATTCGTAATCGGCCCACAAGGCTGCGGGATCGCTAACGTCCCGCGGACGCCTTTTCGATCGCCGGCATGAGGTCCTGCGTCAGGCTGCGCTCGTCGAAGGGGCCGACCTTTTTGTAGAGGATCGTGCCGTCAGGGGCGACCAGATAACTTTCCGGAATGCCGTAGACGCCCCAGTCGATCGCCGCCTTGCCGTTCGGATCGATGCCGATCGCCTTATAGGGGTTGCCGAGTTCGCCGAGGAAACGCAGCGCGTTGTCGTTGCGGTCCTTGTAATTGATCCCGACGATGGTGAGCCGGCTGTCGTTCGCCAGTTCCTTCAGGATCGGGTGTTCCTGCCGGCAGGGCACGCACCAGGAGGCGAAGACGTTGACCAGCGTCAGCTTGCCGGCGATCGCCGCGGTCGTCAGCGCCGCGGTGTTCGAGCCTTCCAGCGGCGGCAGCGCCAGCGACGGCGCCTTTTTGCCGATCAGGGCCGAGGGGATGGCCGAAACGTCGCGACCGTTGACGTCCTGGTCGTAGAGCATCTTGCCGGCGACCGCTGCAAAGCCGAGAAAAATCGCCAGCGGGATCAGCGGCAGCGCATAACGCGCCAGGCTTTTGCGTGCGGCGGGCTGATTTTCGGTCTCGATGCTCATGCCGCGTCATCCTTCGTCTGGGCGGAGCGGCGGCGGATGCCGGAGGCTTCGAGCTCGGCCAGTTCCTGCCTGCGGGCGCGGCCGTCGAGCCAGGTCCAGCCGATCAGACAGAGGATGACGATGGCCGAAACGGCATAGGACATGGCGATATAGAAGGTATGGCTCATGGTCTCACGCTTCCCGTCCGGCCATCCGCGCTGCCATCCGCCGCTGGGCGGCGACGCGGCGGCGCCAGATCTCGTTGCGCATTGCCATTGTGTGCAGGGTGAAGAACAGCGTCGTGAAGGCGATCGCCATGATCAGCAGCGGCCAGAGGAATTCCTGGTCGATGGTCGGGCCGCCCATGCGGATGACGCTGGCCGGTTGGTGCAGCGTGTTCCACCAGTCGACCGAGAACTTGATGATCGGGATGTTGACGAAACCGACAAGGATCAGCACAGCGGATACGCGCGCCGCCCGCGACGGATCGTCCATGGCGCGGTTGAGCGCGATCAGGCCGAGATACATCAGGAACAGCACGAAGACCGAGGTCAGCCGCGCGTCCCACACCCACCATGTGCCCCACATCGGCCGGCCCCAGAGCGAGCCGGTGGCTAGCGCGATCAGCGTGAAGGCCGCGCCGAGCGGGGCTGCCGCCTTGTGGCTGACGTCGGCGAGAGGATGGCGCCAGACCAGCGTGCCGATCGCCGAAACGGCCATCACCGTGTAGCACATCATCGACAGCCAGGCGGCTGGCACATGCACGTACATGATACGCACCGTCGCGCCCTGCTGGTAATCGCCTTCCGTCGTGAAGCTCAGATAGAGCCCGATGGCAAAGAGGATCATCGTCGCCGCCACCATCCACGGCAAGATGCGGGCCGCCAGCGCCAGAAACCGCGTCGGGTTGGCCAGCTCGGAAAATTTGCTGATGGCAAGGCTGTCGGTCATGGGCACTTTCTAATATGCGCGCGGAAAAATCAGCTTGATCCTGGTCAATTAGCCGGTCGTCGATCCGATCCCGTTCAATCCGATTCTAGTCAATCGCCGGCATTGCGCAACGCCAGTGCCGCGCCGAGCGGACCGAGGACGGCAAAAAACATCGTGATCGCCACCAATATCAGGAAAGGCGGCATAAACGGGGCAGGATCCTCGACCGCCGCATAGGAAGCGCTGACGCCGAAGATCAGCACGGGGATCGCAAGCGGCAGGACGAGGATCGAAACGAGCAGCCCGCCCCGCGGCAGGGCCACCGCCACCGCCGCGCCGACCGCGCCGATGAAGGTCAGCGCCGGCGTGCCGACCAAGAGCGTCAGCATGGTGGCGCCGATCGCCACCTCGTCCATGTTCATGAACAGGCCAAGCAGCGGCGATGCGATCACCAGCGGCAGGCCGTTGCCGAGCCAGTGGGCGAGGCATTTGATGAGCACGGTCAGCACCAGCGGGTGTTCCTGCATCAGCAGCAGGTCGAGCGAGCCGTCCTCCCGCTCGGTCTGGAACAGGCGGTCGAGGCCGAGCAGGGCCGACAGCAGCGCCCCGATCCAGACGATCGCCGGGCCGATGCGGGACAACAGATTGAGATCCGGGCCGACGCCGAATGGGACGACCGCGACGACGGTCATGAAAAAGAGGACGCCGATTAGAGCGCCGCCACCGGCGCGGACCGACAGTTTGAGGTCGCGGAGGAGGAGGGCGGTCATGATATTTGCCTCCTTTGCCGCATGGGCGAAGACCCCTCCCCAACCCCTCCCCACAAGGGGGAGGGGCTTACCCAGCCGCTCGCGTCATCAAACGCAGCAACCGTCGCAGGGGGAG
>NZ_PVBI01000036.1:0-6273 GCF_002968675.1 Neorhizobium sp. T25_13 | reverse complement strand
TGAAAGCTGTAATTCTCGCCGGTGGGTTGGGAACCCGCATCTCTGAGGAGACGCATCTCAAGCCCAAGCCGATGATCGAAATCGGCGGACGGCCGATCCTCTGGCACATCATGAAGCTCTACTCCGCCCATGGCGTGAACGAGTTCATCATCTGCTGCGGATACAAGGGCTACGTCATCAAGGAGTATTTCGCGAACTACTTCCTGCACATGTCGGACGTCACCTTCGACATGGCCTATAACGAAAAGCAGGTTCATCGCCGCAGCGCCGAGCCTTGGAAAGTCACGCTGATCGATACCGGCGAAGCGACGATGACCGGTGGTCGCCTGAAACGGGTTTCCGAATATCTGCGCAACGAGGAAAGCTTCTGCTTCACCTATGGCGACGGCTTGAGCGACGTGAATATCACCGAGCTCGTCAAGTTCCATCGTTCGCACGGCAGGAATGCGACGGTTACCGCGGTGCATCCGCCGGGCCGTTACGGCGCGCTCGAACGTTCCGGCAACCAGGTCACCGGCTTTGTGGAAAAACCGCGCGGCGACGGCGGGATGATCAACGGCGGCTTCTTCGTGCTTTCGCCGAAATGCATCGACCTCATCGAGGGCGACAACATTCCGTGGGAATCTGCGCCGATGGCGAACCTTGCCACGATGGGCGAACTGATGGCCTACGAGCATGAAGGTTTCTGGCAGCCGATGGACACGCTGCGGGAAAAGAACCTTCTCGAAGACCTCTGGGCCTCCGGAAAAGCGCCATGGAAAATCTGGCCGTGACCGGCGGGGCTCGTCCGGACCGCGGTTTCTGGTCGGGTAAACGCGTTGTTCTGACAGGGCATACCGGCTTCAAGGGAGCTTGGCTTTCGATCTGGCTCGGACGTCTCGGCGCCGAGGTCACCGGCATTGCCCTGCCGCCCGAAACCCAGCCCAGCCTCTTTGCACTCGCGCGGCCTGACCTCAAGGAAGGTCATTTCCAGGATATCCGCGACGCCGCCAGGCTTGCCGAACTGGTACGCTCCGCTTCACCCGAGATCGTGATGCATCTCGGTGCCCAGGCCCTGGTGCGCCCGAGCTACCAGGATCCGCTCGGCACCTTTGCGACCAACGTGCTCGGAACGGCCAACCTGCTCGAGGCGGTCCGTTCGGTTCCGTCGGCGCGCGTGATCGTCGCGATCACCACCGACAAGGTCTACCGCAATCTCGAACATGCCTTCCCTTACCGGGAGACGGACCATCTCGGCGGGCATGATCCCTACAGCGCCAGCAAGGCTGCGTCCGAGATCGTCATTGCGAGCTATCGCGATTCGTTTTTGCGCGAAAAAGGCGTGGCGGTCGCCAGCGCCCGGGCCGGCAATGTGATCGGCGGCGGCGACTGGTCGGCCGACCGTCTGCTGCCGGACGCGGTCCGCGCCTGGCAGTCCGGCAATACCCTCAGTGTCCGGCGGCCGGAGGCAAAGCGCCCCTGGCAGCACGTGCTCGAACCGCTCTCTGCCTATCTCGTGCTTGCCGAACGCCTGTGGAGCGATCCTTCGATTGGGGATGCCTTCAATTTCGGCCCGATCAGCCACGAGGCCGCGCCGGTGCGCCAGGTGATCGAGATCGCCCGCACATCTTTCGGCCGCGGCGAAGTGCAATATGGCGACGGCGCCGAAGGACCGCACGAAGCGGGCTGGCTTGCCTTGGAAACGGCCAAGGCGCGGCATATGCTCGACGTCGAACCGCGCTGGTCGCTGGCGGAGGCTGTCGACCGGACGATGAAATGGTATCGTGCGCAGAATGACGGCGCCGACGCACGCGCCCTTTGCGAAGCCGAGATCGCCGAATACGAGGCACGCCGTTGAGCCGCTTCATCGTCACCGATCTGCCGCTTGCCGGCCTGAAGCTCGTCGAACGCCAGAACCTCGGTGATTCGCGCGGCTTCCTGTCGCGCATGTTCTGCGACGACGAGCTGGCGCCGGCAGGCTGGGCAAAGCCGATCGCCCAGATCAACCTTACGATGACGGCGCGGCAAGGCACCGTGCGCGGCATGCATTTCCAGCATCCGCCGCATGCCGAGATGAAACTGGTCAATTGCCTGCGAGGCGCGGTCTTCGATGTCGCGGTGGATCTCAGATCCGGTTCCCCCACCTTCCTGAAATGGCATGCCCAGGAGCTTTCGGCCGAGAACCGCCGCTCGCTGCTGATCCCGCAAGGGTTCGCGCATGGCTTCCAGGCGCTGACCGACGACTGCGAACTCCTCTATTTCCATTCGATGCCCTTCGCATCCGGTTCGGAGGGTGCGCTGAACGCGCAGGATCCGGTTCTCAACATAAGCTGGCCGCTGGAGATCACCGAAATGTCGGATCGGGATCGCGGTCATTCCTTCCTGACATCACAATTCACGGGACTGACGCCATGAACTGCCGCCACTGCGGTACCGCACTTCGCTGCGATTTCCTGGACCTCGGCTTCGCGCCGCCGTCCAATGCGTATCTGACCGCCGAGGATCTCTCCAGGCCGGAAGTCTATTTTCCCTTGAGGCTGCAGGTCTGCGAGGAATGCTGGCTGGTTCAGACCGAGGACTATGCCTCGGCCGAATCGCTCTTCAGCGCCGAATATGCGTATTTCTCCAGCGCATCGACGAGCTGGCTCGCCCATGCAGCGCGTTATGTCGAGATGATCACCTCTCGTCTCGGTCTCGGCCGGGACAGCATGGTCATCGAGGTCGCCTCGAACGACGGTTATCTCCTGAAGAACTTCGTCCAGGCCGGCATAACCTGCCTCGGAGTCGAGCCGACGGCGAGCACTGCCGAAGCTGCCGAGGCGCTCGGCATTCCGGTCCGCCGGGAGTTCTTTGGGGAGGCGCTGGGCAAGCAATTGGCCGGCGAAGGCAAGGCTGCCGATCTCATTCTCGGCAACAATGTCTATGCCCATGTGCCCGACATCAACGATTTCACGCGTGGTCTGAAGGCGGCGTTGAAGGCCGGCGGCACGGTGACGCTCGAATTTCCGCATGTGATGCGGCTCATCGAACACAACCAGTTCGATACGGTCTATCACGAGCACTTCTCCTATCTTTCCCTCTTCACGGTCGGAAAAATCTTCGAAGCGGCGGGCCTGCGCGTCTTCGACGTCGAGGAATTGCCGACCCATGGCGGCAGTCTTCGCGTCTATGGCTGCCATGCAGGTGATTCGCGCCAGACAACCGAAGCCGTTACCGCACTGCTCGGCGAAGAACAGCGCCGCAGCCTCCAGGCGCCGGCGATCTATGCCGACTTCCAGGCCAAGGCCGAAAAGGTCAAGAACGATGCCCTGGCCTTCCTGCTGGACGCCAAGCGCGAAGGCAAGACGGTCGCGGCCTATGGCGCCGCAGCCAAGGGCAACACGCTTCTGAATTTTGCCGGCGTCAAGCCGGACCTGCTGCCCTATGTCTGCGATGCCGCAGCGGCCAAGCAGAACAAGTTCATGCCGGGCAGCCATATCCCCATCCTGCATCCGGACGAGATCGTCGCGCGCCGGCCGGACTATGTGATGATCCTGCCCTGGAACATCGCGACCGAAGTCCGCCAGCAGCTGGCTTCGCTTGCCGATCAGGGCACCAGGTTCGTAACCGCCGTGCCGGAATTGAAGATCATATGACGCCACTCGTGCTGCTCACCGGGGGAACAGGTTTTGTCGGCCGGCAGGTGTTGCGGGCGCTGACCGAATCCGGTGCGCGCGTCCGAGTGATTTTACGCGAGGGATCGGCGGAAAGCCGGCTTGGCGATCTCTCCGCTGTCGAGAGCATCGTGCGGACGCCGGACCTGTTCCGCGAATCAGTCGAGTGGTGGGCGAAGACCCTCGAAGGGGTCGATACGGTCGCGCATGTCGCCTGGTATGCCGAGCCCGGCAAATACCTGCAGTCGCCGGAAAACATCGTCTGCCTCGAAGGCACGTTGCGGATGGCGCAGGGTGCAGCGCTTGCCGGCGTCAAACGGTTCGTTGGCGTGGGCACATGTTTCGAATACGACCTCTCGGCGGGCATGCTCGCCACCGACACGCCGCTGCGTCCGATCAGCCCCTATGCCGGTGCCAAGGCCGCGGTGTTTCTGGCCCTGTCGCAATGGCTGCCGCTGCACCAGATCAGCTTTGCGTGGTGCCGGCTCTTTTATCTTTTCGGCGAGGGCGAGGACGAGCGACGGCTGTTTCCCTACCTTCGCGCCCAGCTTGCCGCGGGCAAACCGGTGGATTTGACCAGCGGCAACCAGATTCGCGACTTCCTGGACGTTCGGGAAGCAGGAAGGCAGATCGCCGATATCGGACTTGGCGACAGAACGGGAGCCACCAATATCTGTTCCGGAATTCCGGTCACGGTGCGGCAGATAGCCGAGCGGTTGGCCGACGAGTATGGTCGCCGCGATCTCCTGCGATTCGGCGCCCGTCCCGACAATCTGGTGGATCCTCCCTGCGTTGTGGGATTAACGAGGTGATGACATGACGACGAAAGATACCCTGCTGCTTTACGAACAGCCGCAGTTGCCGACCTTCCAGAACCGCGTTTATCCCACGGCTGCAGACGCCAAAGGCTGCGCCAAGGGCGATATCCGCCTGGTGCAGGACATGAAAACGGGCCTCATCTACAACGATGCGTTCGACCCGAAGCTGATGGACTACGACGGCAATTACAATAACGAACAGGGTGTCAGCCGGCACTTCCACCAGCATCTGGAAATGGTGGCTGGCATTGTCGAGCGGACGATGGGCCGTGAGAACCTGGTCGAGGTCGGCTGCGGCAAGGGCCTCTTCCTCGAAATGCTGCTTGAAAAAGGTTTCGACCTCACCGGGTTCGACCCCACCTACGAGGGCACCAACCCGCGCGTGAAGCGGCATTATTTCGAGGCCGGCGTCGACGTCCAAGGCGAAGGGTTGATCCTTCGCCACGTGCTGGAGCATATCCAGGACCCGTATGATTTCCTCGTCGAGCTCTGCAAGGCGAACGGCGGCAAGGGCCGCATCTATATCGAAGTGCCCTGCTTCGACTGGATCATGGAACATCGCGCCTGGTTCGACGTGTTCTACGAGCACGTCAATTATTTCCGCCTGTCCGACTTTCATCGGATCTTCGGCAATGTCATCGAGAGCGGTCGGGTTTTCGGCGGGCAGTACCTTTATGTTGTGGCTGAGCTGGACTCGTTGCGACCGCCGGTTCGTGAAGAAACCGATCGCGTCGCGTTTCCCGGCGACTTCACCCGTACGCTGGGCGACCGAATTGCCGCCGGCGACAGTTCGGCGATCTGGGGCGGCGCGTCGAAGGGGGTGACCTTCTCGCTGCTGAAATCCCGTCAGGGCCAGCCGGTCGACATGGTCATCGACATCAATCCCGCCAAGCAGGGCAAATTCCTGCCGGCAACCGGCCTGATGGTGCAATCACCGGAGCACGCACTGGCGAAACTTCCCCACGGCTCGACCATCTACGTCATGAACTCCAATTATCTCGAGGAAATTCGAATGCTGTCTCACAACGCTTACACCTATGTGGGGATCGACAATGAGTGATTTCACCAAGGAAGTTGAAGCCCGCGTCGCGGCCGTCCCTGGAAACAAGGAGCTGAACGACAGCGCCGCGCAGTTCATGCGCACGTCGATCGCCTCGCAATATTCCTACAACTATTTCTGGCTCGGCCGGCCGATCATCCAGTATCCGCAGGACATGGTCGCCATGCAGGAGCTGATCTGGACGGTAAAGCCCGACCTGATCATCGAAACCGGCATCGCCCACGGCGGCTCCCTCATCCTCAGCGCCTCGATGCTGGCCTTGCTGGAACTGTCGGAAGCCGCGGAAAAGGGCGAGGTCGTCGATCCGGCCAAGCCCAAGCGCAAGGTTCTCGGCATCGACATCGACATCCGCCCCCATAACAAGCAGGCGATCGAGGCCCACCCGATGGCATCCCGGATCGAAATGATCCAGGGCTCCAGCATCGCGCCCGAGATCATGGATCAGGTCCGCAAGGTCGCCGCCGGTTATTCGCGCATCCTGATCAGCCTCGACAGCAACCACACGCACGAGCACGTTCTCGAGGAACTCAAGCTCTATGCCCCGCTCACCAGCGTCGGCAGCTATTGCGTCGTCTTCGACACCGTCGTCGAGGATCTGCCGAAGGAACTGGCCGGCGATCGTCCCTGGGGACCGGGCGACAATCCGAAAACGGCCGTCTTCGAATATCTGAAGACCCATCCGGAATTCGAGATCGACAAGTCGGTCGAGAACAAGCTGCTGATCACCGTCGCCCCGGACGGCTTCCTGAAGCGCCTGCGCTGA
>NZ_PVBI01000035.1:2500-5000 GCF_002968675.1 Neorhizobium sp. T25_13 | reverse complement strand
CCGACACGAATGCCAGTGTAAAGCTATAGTAAAGGTGCACGGGGTCTTTCCGTCTGACCGCAGGAACCCCGCATCTTCACGGGGAATTCAATTTCACTGAGTCTATGTTGGAGACAGCGGGGAAGTCGTTACGCCATTCGTGCAGGTCGGAACTTACCCGACAAGGAATTTCGCTACCTTAGGACCGTTATAGTTACGGCCGCCGTTTACTGGGGCTTCGATTCAAAGCTTGCACCTCTCCTCTTAACCTTCCAGCACCGGGCAGGCGTCAGACCCTATACGTCGTCTTTAGACTTCGCAGAGCCCTGTGTTTTTGATAAACAGTCGCTACCCCCTGGTCTGTGCCACCCCATTATGGTTGCCCAAAATGGGGTCACGCTTCTTCCGAAGTTACGCGTGCAATTTGCCGAGTTCCTTCAACATAGTTCTCTCAAGCGCCTTGGTATACTCTACCTGACCACCTGTGTCGGTTTCGGGTACGGTCTATACGGTGGAGCTATTTCCTGGAACCGCCCCACTGCCCAACCAATCCAATAAGGTTGAACAATTTTTGCGATCCGTCACTACCACCAGGCCCACGAATATTAACGTGGTTCCCATCACCTACGCATTTCTGCCTCGGCTTAGGGGCCGGCTAACCCTGCTCAGATTAACTTTAAGCAGGAACCCTTGGTCTTTCGGCGAGAGGGTCTCTCACCCTCTTTATCGTTACTCATGTCAACATTCGCACTTCCGATACCTCCAGAGGCCCTCACGGGTCCTCCTTCACAGGCTTACGGAACGCTCCGCTACCACACGTGACAAGTCACGTATCCTCAGCTTCGGTGCATGGCTTTAGCCCCGTTACATTTTCGGCGCAAAGACCCTTAATTAGACCAGTGAGCTGTTACGCTTTCTTTAAATGATGGCTGCTTCTAAGCCAACATCCTGGTTGTTTTGGGATCCTCACATCCTTTCCCACTTAGCCATGACTTGGGGACCTTAGCTGGAGGTCAGGGTTGTTTCCCTTTTCACGACGGACGTTAGCACCCGCCGTGTGTCTGCCGATTAGTACTCCCGGGTATTCGGAGTTTGGTTAGGATCAGTAAGACGGTGAGTCCCCATAGCCCATCCAGTGCTCTACCCCCCGGGGTATTCGATCGACGCACTACCTAAATAGTTTTCGCGGAGAACCAGCTATTTCCGAGTTTGATTGGCCTTTCACCCCTAGCCACAAGTCATCCCAATCTATTGCAACAGATGCGGGTTCGGTCCTCCAGTTGGTGTTACCCAACCTTCAACCTGCTCATGGCTAGATCACTCGGTTTCGGGTCTAATGCAACTAACTGAACGCCCTGTTCAGACTCGCTTTCGCTGCGCCTACACCTACCGGCTTAAGCTTGCTAGTTACACTAAGTCGTTGACCCATTATACAAAAGGTACGCCGTCAGGCTTGCGCCCTCCGACTGTTTGTAGGCATCCGGTTTCAGGTTCTATTTCACTCCCCTTGTCGGGGTGCTTTTCACCTTTCCCTCACGGTACTTGTTCGCTATCGGTCATGCACGAGTACTTAGGCTTGGAGAGTGGTCTCCCCATGTTCAGACAGGATTTCACGTGTCCCGCCCTACTCTAGGACAATCAGTGTTCTACGCCTACGGGGCTATCACCCGCTACGGCCGCCTTTTCCAAAGCGTTCGGCTTTATTCCTGATTGCCACTGGCCTGGTCCGTGTTCGCTCGCCACTACTTACGGAGTCTCGGTTGATGTCCTTTCCTGCAGGTACTTAGATGTTTCAGTTCCCTGCGTTCGCTTCTTACCCCTATTTTATTCGAAGGTAAGATACCTTTTAACAATACCTAGAAACCTAAACCGTCCCGAAAGACGGCTTAAACTTTCTAGGTATCTAAGGTGGGTTGCCCCATTCGGAGATCCATGGATCAAAGCTCATTCGCAGCTCCCCACGGCTTATCGCAGCGTATCACGTCCTTCTTCGCCTGTGCATGCCAAGGCATCCACCAAATGCCCTTACGACACTTAATCGTTCTCATTGCCAATGCTCATCAATATAGCCACCCATCAGGTTTCCCCAATGCGTGGCGGACCGGTTACCTTTTACAACCAGCCCTTCTCATGATGCCATCGACGTGTTCGACAAATCTGCTTTATTGGAACTACGCCGAGCAGTTCGCTTGCAGTCTGTCTTTAAGACCAGCTTCTCGAGATGTGATCCAGGACCGCGCGGTCAGGCAACGGCCATCAGTAAGTCATCAGAGCCATCCTTCAGGACAAGTCCCTCAAAATGACAACAACGACCGACCAGAGTGACAAGCTTCCTACCTATTCCGGCCCCTCTTTCGTATCCGGCCGGCTAGGCCATCAACGACATCATTGGAACCGGCTTCGGACATGGGCCTAAACCCATACCTGGAAGCCTCCAGATCAATCTTCTCTTCACGATTTTTGCAGAACAGGCACAGACGCAAATGCGTCGTGCAAACTTTTATTTCTTCAGAAGACAAAG
>NZ_PVBI01000034.1:0-11496 GCF_002968675.1 Neorhizobium sp. T25_13 | reverse complement strand
CCCCACAAGGGGGAGGGTTAAGAATGCCGCGCCGCCCTGGTGGGAGATGCTCGACGACAGAGAGGGCTCATACGGCGCGCCCTAATTTTTCTCGCTTTTGATTTCCCCGCCCTTCCAACCCATGCCTACAATCCTCCCGCTTCCGTCGCCGGAGTGTTTCGCGAGACGTTCGCGGGCAGGCGGGAGCCGGCGCTTTCATCGGAACCGTAACGTGCGGGGATGGTGGAAGAGGTGAAAGCCATGGGAGATGAAAGTCTCCCTATCAAGCCTCCCCCGGACAGCCATGTCCGGTTCGGTTGAGCCGTGCAAGTGGCAGGCCTGTCCCGAAAGGAGGGGCGCGAACACAGCCACGCAGCGAGGCGAGATGATCACCTGTAGGGGCCGGAAGCCCCGAAAAGACGCCGAAGGCCACGCGAATGCGGAGCCGTATTATTATTTTACTATGAGGTTCCGCATTCGTGTGGGCTCTCCAAATTCAAGGCCAAGCCACGGGCGCATTTCGCCGCGTGAACAAGAACCCGTGTCATTTCGGAGGATAGGCATGCTTCCCGCCGCGGAAGTCGCTGACGGAATAACAGCCGCCTTCGCCGCGCACGGCGCTTTCGCCGATCACCGCCTTGCCGTGGCCGCCGGGGATATCCAGGACATAGGTCGGCTGGCAGAGCCCGGAGATGGTGCCGCGCAGCGCCGAGGCGATCTTCTGGCCCTCGGCGATATCCAGCCGGAAGTGGCTCGTACCCGGGGCAAGGTCGGGATGGTGCAGGTAATAGGGCTTGATCCGGGTCTCGACGAAAGCCTTCATCAGGTCGCCAAGCACCGCCGGATCGTCATTGACGCCGCGCAGGAGCACCGTCTGGCTCACCATCGGAAAACCGGCATCGACCAGGTGGGCGCAGGCGGCGCGGGCAGCGTCGGTCATTTCTCGCGGATGGTTGGCGTGCAGCGCGATGTAGACGACCTTGCCGCTTTCCTTCAGTGCCGCAATCATTGCCGCGTCGATGCGCTCGGGCTCGACGACCGGCACCCGCGTGTGGAAGCGGACGATCCTTACATGGGGGATCTCGGCAAGGCCGCGCATGATGGCAGCAAGCCGTCTCGGCGAAAGCACCAGCGGGTCGCCGCCGGTGAGGATCACTTCCCAAATCTCCGGATGCTCGCGGATATAGGCAAGCGCCGCCGACAGCTCCTCGGGCGCCAGCGTTCCGTCGCCTTGCGGCCCGACCATCTCGCGGCGGAAGCAGAAGCGGCAATAGACCGGGCAGATATGCACGGCCTTCAGCAGCACCCGGTCCGGATAGCGATGAACGATGCCCTTGACCGGGCTGTGCGCCTGATCGCCGATCGGGTCGGCACGCTCTTCCGGCGTCGTCAGCAATTCGTTCGGATCTGGCACGAACTGCCGGGCGATCGGATCGTTTTGATCGGTTCTGTCGACGAGCGAAACCACGGTTGGGGTCAGCGCGATCGCGTAGCGGTCTGCGACGGCTCGGATGCCGTCGAGCTTTTGCGGCTCGATCAGGCCGGCGGCCGCGAGATCTTCCGGGGTTTTCAATGAACGGACTGCGGTCACGAAAACACCTCCGCGACCGGCGCCCACATGACCTGTTCGATGCGGGTCGCGCCCGTTGCCAGCATGGCGAGCCGATCGAAGCCGAGTGCGGCGCCGCTCGCGTCGGGCATGATCGAAAGCGCATCGAGAAAGTCTTCGTCGAGCGGGTAACGTTCGCCGTAGATGCGGGATTTTTCGGCCATCTCGTGCTCGAAACGGCGGCGTTGTTCGCCGGCGTCGGTCAGTTCTCCGAAGGCGTTGGCAAGCTCGACGCCGCAGGCATAAAGCTCGAAACGTTCGGCGACGCGCGGATCACGGGCGGAGGGCCGGGCGAGCGCTGCCTCGGAAACAGGGTATTCGTGGAGGATCGTCGCGCGGTCCTGGCCGAGATGCGGCTCGACCTTCTCGACCAGGACCCTGCTGAAAAGGTCTGCCCAGGTGTCGTCCTCGGCAAAGCGGATATCGGCCTTTTTCAGGCCGGCCGCCAGGAGATCGCGGTCGGTATCGCCGTTCGTCGCCACGGAGGCGAGCAGGTCGATGCCGGCGAACCGGTCGAAGGCTTCAGCGAGCGTCAGGCGTTCCGGCTCGGCGAAAGGATCGACTTCCAGCCCGCGGAAGGCAAAGCGCCCGGTCCTGGTGGTATCGGCGGCCAGTGCCAGCATCTCGGCGCAATCGGCCATCAGCTGTTCGTAGCTTTCGCCGACGCGGTACCATTCCAGCATGGTGAATTCCGGATGGTGCAGCGGCCCGCGTTCCCGGTTGCGGTAGACATGCGCGAAGGTGAAGATGCGCTCCTCGCCGGCGGCCAGCAGCTTCTTGGCGGCAAATTCCGGCGACGTGTGCAGATAGAGCGGCGCCCTGCCGCCATCGATGGCGATCGCTTCGGTTGCGAAGGCATGCAGGTGGGTCTCGTTGCCGGGGGAAACCTGGAGCGTCGCCGTATCGACCTCGATGAAATCGCGCTGCGAGAAGAAGTCGCGCAACGTCGTCTGGACCGCATTGCGGCCCATCAGGAAGGGCCGACGGTCGGCGTGGTTTGCCGGCGTCCACCAGGGCGAGCGGGATATGGCAGGTCGCGACGAGCTCATTTACGGCTTTCTTCGCCGGTTCTCCCCGGCAAGGCTTCCACTTTGCGCGGTTTTGGAGTAGTTCCGGCCGGAAAACAGACGATCCGTCCTTCGGGCCGGTTATCGCCCGGTCCTCTACGACGCATTTTCGGCAGTTACAAGCCGGTTCGCACCACAAGGAATCCTATGGTCAAGGTCATCGCCTCTTCTGTCCGCAAGGGCAACGTCATCGATGTGGACGGCAAGCTTTATGTCGTTCTCACCGCCGAGAACTTCCATCCCGGCAAGGGTACGCCTGTCACGCAGGTCAATATGCGCCGCATCGTCGACGGCGTGAAGGTGTCCGAGCGCTGGCGGACGACCGAGCAGGTCGAGCGCGCCTTCGTCGAGGACGTCAACCACCAGTTCCTCTATCAAGACGGCGAAGGCTTCCACTTCATGAACCCGGAAAACTACGACCAGGTCGTGGTGGACGTGGATACGATGGGCGACCAGAAGGCCTATCTTCAGGAAGGCATGACCTGTGTTCTGTCCATGCATGAAGGCATTGCGCTGGCTCTTCAGCTGCCGCGCCACGTGACACTCGAGATCGTCGAGACCGAACCGGTCGTCAAGGGCCAGACGGCTTCCTCGTCCTACAAGCCGGCCATGCTGTCGAACGGCATCCGCACCGCGGTTCCGCCGCATGTCGATGCCGGCACCCGCGTCGTGATCGCCACCGAAGACAATTCCTACGTCGAGCGCGCCAAGAACTGAACGTCGAATTGATCGTCCCCGGCCTTTCCGGGCATGATAAAAAAACCTCCGAAGCGCTGGCTCCGGAGGTTTTTTGTTGTCGGTTATGTTGGGGCGGAGCCTACTTCTTGACGACCACCGATGCGACCTTGGTATCGGTCTTGCCGAAGGCGTAACCGCCGCCGATCGCCACGTTGAGCGAGACGTAGTCCTGCGCCATCTGACGCACGGCGGCTGCGAGGTTCGACTGAGCGGTCGAGACCTCACGCTGGGCGTCGAGAACGTCGAGCAGCGAGGAAGCGCCGTCACGATAGCTGGCGGTGCCGAGCTGCAGGGCTTCTTCGTAGGACTTCACAGTTGCCTGAAGTGCGGAAACCGTGCGGCTGTCGCGGGCGACTGCGGCCAATGCATTTTCCACTTCCTCGACCGCGTTCAGAACCGACTGCTTCCAGGCGAGATACTGTCCGCGGGCGCTGGATTCGGCGATCTTGACGTTGCCGCGCAGACGGCCGCCGTCGAAGATCGGCAGGCTCAGCTGCGGCCCGAAGGACCAGGTCAGGGCCCGGGTATCCAGGCTGCCGGCAATGGCGTTGTATCTCGGAGAAATGGAGCCGCCGAGCGTAATGGCCGGATAGAGCTGGGCCTCGGCGACACCGATTTCGGCGACTGCCGATGCGAGTTGGCGTTCCGCGGCACGGATGTCCGGACGGTTGCGGATCAGGTCCGCCGGGACGCCGGCCTTGGTGCTGAAGCGGGCGACCGGCTGGCGGGCGCCTTTCTGCAGTTCGGGAACGAGCGACGATGCAGGCATGGCGAGAAGCGTGGCGACACGGTGCGCCGCACCCCGGAAACTCGTTTCCAGGCCTGGAATTTCCGCGATCGTCGAATTGACCAAGCCTTCCGACTGGACGACATCGAGGCGGGACGCCGCGCCGGCATCAAGCTGGAGCTTGGTGAGGCTCAGCGTTTCGCGCCGCGAATCGAGGTTCCGGCGGGCAATCGCAATACGCTCCTGATAGTAGCGTACGTCGATATAGGCCGCGGCGATCTGAGACAGGAACGAGAGACGTGCAACGTCCTCGCTGGCATAGGCAGCATCGAGGCTTGCGAGCGCACTTTCCTTCGAACGCCTGTAGAGGCCGAAAAGATCGAGGAACCAGGACGCGTCGGCAGTACCCGCCGTGACGGTCGTCCGCGAGAACGAACGGGGGCTGGTACGAGTGCCGGTGGTCGTGCTGGCGGCCGAGAGATCCAGCGACGGGAGAGCGCCTGCGCCGGCGACGGTAACGTTGGCCTCGGCAGACGTGATCCGCTCCAGAGCCTGGAGGATATCGAGGTTCTGACCGATCCCCTGATTTACATAGCCGTTCAGACGGCTGTCATTAAATGCGGTCCACCAGGCAACCTGCGAAACATCGCCGTTGCTGGTCTTACCGGCTTCGGCAAATTTACCCGGAAGAGCAATTTCCGGCGCCTTGTGATCTGGACCGACGACGCAGCCCGAAAGCAGCAGCATAGTGAGAGGAGCAACAACACGAATGGATAACATTTTTCTGTCCCAGTGCCCTATAACGCGTGGAAGGTCAGCACTCATGCCTCTTCCGATTGTCCCGTCAGCAGCGATTCGCATAGCTTCTGACGGCATTAAAGGTCGAATACGTTAACGAACGTAATCGTCATCCTACTCTTTTTCACGCTTTGATAACCGTCTAACGACAACAAAGAAGGACGGAACGAAGAAAATTCCGAGAAGTGTTGCAGAAAGCATACCACCCAGCACGCCGACGCCGATGGCGTTCTGCGCGGCGGATCCAGCGCCGGTTGCGATCGCCAGCGGCACGACGCCGAGGATGAAAGCGAGCGATGTCATGACGATCGGCCTCAGTCGCAGGCGCGCGGCCTCGAGGGTGGCCTCGATCATTTTCATCCCGCCGGCCTGACGATCCTTGGCGAATTCGACAATCAGAATGGCGTTCTTCGCCGCCAGGCCGATCGTCGTCAGGAGCCCGACCTTGAAGTAGACGTCGTTCGACTGGCCGAAGAAATACGCGGCGGAAAGCGCACCGAGCACGCCGATCGGCACGGCCAATATGACGGAGAACGGGATCGACCAGCTTTCATAAAGCGCCGCAAGGCAGAGGAAGACGATCAGGACCGATAGCGCGTAAAGCATCGGCGCCTGCGAGCCGGACAGCCGTTCCTGGTAGGAAATGCCCTGCCAGGCCACCGAATAACCGCCAGGCAGTGCGGACGTCAGCCTCTGCATCTCGTCCATGGCCTGGCCGGTACTGACGCCGGGACCCGCCGCGCCGTCGAAGGGAATGGCGCTGGTGCCGTTGAAGCGCGCAAGCTGCGGCGTGCCGTTGATCCACTGGACGGTGCTGAAGGCGGAGAAGGGAACCATCTCGCCGCTCGTGTTGCGGGCGAACCAGTGTTTCAGGTCATCCGGCTGCATACGGTAGGGCGCATCGCCCTGGACATAAACAGGCTTCAGCTCGTTGTTGAGGGTGAAGTCGTTGACGTCGCGTCCAGCGAAGATGGTCGCCAACATCGAATTGACCGAAGCGAGGTCAACGCCCATCGCGCCCAGCTTTTCCTGGTCGAGCAGGATCTTGAGCTGGGTTTCGGACCGCTGGGTGCTGCTGCGCAGCGAACTGATGTTCGGATTGCCGGTGCCGGCCTGAATGAGCTGCTGCGATGCCGTGGTCAGCGCCGCATTGCCGTTGTTGCCGCTGTCGACCAGATACATGGAGAAGCCGCTCGACGTGCCCAGCCCCTGGATGGCCGGCGGCAGAAGCGCGAAGACCTGCGCATCGCGGATGCTGAAGAAATACCCGCTCGCCCGCTGGACGATAGCTGCGGCGGACTGCTCCGGCCTGGTTCGCTCGGCGAAATCCTTCAGCTTGGTGAAGACGATCGCATTGTTCTGGCCGCTTCCGCTGAAGCTGAAGCCGAGGACGCCGAATACAGCATCCACATTGTCCTTTTCCTTTTCGAGGAAATAGGCCTCGACCTTCTTGACCGCCTCGTCGGTGCGCGGCGTGGTGGCGCCGACGGGCGTCTGGATGATCGTCAGCAGAACGCCCTGGTCTTCCTGCGGAAGGAAGGAATTCGGCAGCCTGGTGAAAAGCCAGGCGCAGCCGCCGATCACCAGCAGGAACACCAGCATCACACGGAACGGGCGCTTCAGGAGATAGCCGATGGTGCTGACATATCCGCTCGTAGACCGCTCGAACCCGCGATTGAACAGGGCGCCGATGCCGCGACGTTTCTTGTGATGATCGATCGGCTTCAGCATGGTGGCGCAAAGCGCCGGCGTCAGCACGATGGCGACCAGCGCCGAAAGCAGCATGGCGGAGACGATGGTGATCGAGAACTGCCGGTAAATGATGCCGGTCGAGCCACCGAAAAAGGCCATCGGGATAAACACCGCGGTCAGGACGAGCGCGATGCCGATGATGGCCCCGGTGATCTCGCCCATGGACTTTTCGGTCGCTTCGAGCGGACTCAAGCCCTCCTCGTCCATGATGCGCTCGACATTCTCGACGACGACGATGGCGTCGTCGACCAGAAGGCCGATGGCCAGAACCATGGCGAACATCGTCAGCGTGTTAATGGAATATCCGGTCATCGCCAGCACCCCGAACGTGCCGAGCAGGACGACGGGCACCGCAATCATCGGGATCAGTGTTGCACGCAGATTTTGCAGGAAGACGAGCAGGACCACGAAAACCAGGATGATCGCTTCGATGAGTGTGTGGACGACCTTCTCGATCGAAAGCTGCACGAAGGGCGTCGTGTCGTAGGGATAGGTGATCTCCACGCCGTCCGGAAGATTGGGTCCGATGGCGGTCAGCGCCTCCCTGACGCGCGCGGCGGTATCGAGAGCGTTGGCGCCGGTCGCGAGGTTCACGGCGAAACCGGTGGACGGCAGGCCGTTCTGGCGGGAACCGCCGCCATAACTCTCCTCGCCGATCTCGACGCGGGCAACATCGCTGAGGCGCACCGTCGCGCCGTCCTGTTCGACCTTGAGGATGATCCGCTCGAAATCGTCGACCGTCGTCAGCTGGCTTTGCGCGGTCATGGTGACCGTCAGCTGCTGCTCCGCCTTGGCCGGAAGGCCGCCGAGCGCGCCGACCGAAACCTGGGTGTTCTGGGACTGGATCGCGGACGTCACGTCGGCGGGCGTCAGCTGGTATTTCTGCAGCTTGTAGGGATCGAGCCAGACGCGCATTGCGTAACCGGACCCGAAGATGTCGATGCTGCCGACGCCTTCCAGGCGCTTGACCTGATCCTCGATCTGCGTGGAAAACAGGTCGCCGAGATCGACGGAGCTTCGCTTCTTGTCGGTGGAAACCAGGGCGCCGACCATCAGGATGCTCGAGGTCGAACGGGCGACCTCGATGCCCGCCTGCTGCACCACATCGGGGAGCTGCGACTGTACGAGCTGCAGCTTGTTCTGCACCTGCACCTGGGCGATGTCCGGAAGAACGCTGCTGCCGAAGGTCAGCGTGACGGTGGCGCGGCCGGTCGAGGAGGAGGAAGTCATATAGGTGAGGTCGTCAAGGCCGGTCATGCCGTCCTCGATGATCGTCGTCACCGATTTCTCGACGGTTTCCGCGCTTGCACCGTTGTAGCTTGCCGTGATCCTGACCGTGGTCGGCGCGATGTCGGGATATTGCGAGATCGAGAGCGTCGCAATGGCGAGCGCGCCGCCGAGCATGATGACGATCGCGATGACCCAGGCGAATACCGGTCGCCGGATAAAGAACTTGGCCATTCAGATTATTCCTTGCCGCGTTTCGTCATGATCGGTTCCGCTCGGGGCCTCACGGCTTTGCAGCGGCTGGTTTCGGCGCCTCGACGACGAAACCCTTGTCGTCGACGGTCGCCTCGACCGGTTGAACCGTGGCGCCATCGGCGATCCACTGGAAGCCGTCGACGACCAGGCGGTCGCCATCGGTTACGCCCTGCGTGACCAGCCAGTTGCTGCCGGAAACGCCGCTGGTCGGGAAGATACGGGTCTCGACCTTGCCGTCCGCCGTGACGAACTTGGCGGAAAGTTCTCCGCGAGCATTGCGGGTCGCGGCACGTTGCGGGATCAGGTAGCCGTTTTCGTTGCCGAGGGTGACGGTGGCGCGCATATAGGTGCCCGGCAGGATCATGTCGCTCGGATTATCGAACAGCGCGCGGATCTGATAGGTGCCGGTCGTCTCGCTGACGGCCATGTCGGCCATGTCCAGCTTGCCGGTCAGCGGGTAGTCCGTACCGTCTTCAAGTGTCAGGCGGATATCGGCCTTGCGCGGATCGCCGCTCAGGCGGCCGGAAGCCATGGCCGAGCGCAGTTCCAGAAGATTGGTGCTGGAATCGATCAGGTCGATGTAGATTGGATCGAGACGGCGCAGCGTGGTTAGCGCCGTCGTCTGGTTGGCGGTGACGATATTGCCGATGCTGACATTGGAGATCGACGTGACGCCGTCGAAGGGCGCCCGGATTTCGGTCAGGTCGAGATTGATCTGGGCGGCATTGAGCGCGGCATTGGCCTGTTCGACATCCGCCTGCGCCTGGAGAAGCGTCACCCGCGCGCTCTCATATTCGATCTGTGTCGCACCGCTGTTGACCAGCCGCTCGTAGCGGGAGAGGTTCGCCTGGGCGCTCGGGATACTGGCTTCCGCCTTCGAGACGGTCGCCTTCGCCTGGGCGACCTCGGCCGCATAGGTGCTGTCCTCGATCTTGTAGAGAAGGTCTCCGGCCTTGACCTCGTTGCCCTGCTTGAAGGCGATCTGCTTGATCTCCCCGGTGACGCGCGGGCGGATGTCGGCGATCTGGAAGGGTGCCGCCCGGCCCGGCAGGACGGCCGTGATCGGCTGCTCGGACTTCTTCATGATCACCACGCTGACCGGCTGAGGCGGGCGCTGCGGGGCACCGCCTGCGGCACCGTTGCCGGCCGGCGTCTGGCCCGAATCGCTGCAGGCAGCGAGTGCTGCGGAAAAAAGCAGGGGAAGTATCAGTTTGCGTCCGGTCATGGCGTCATCCAAGGCAAAACATCTGGGCGATCGCCTCGGCAGGCGGGATGTGCCGGGGCGGAAGGCGGGGAGATTAACCCGTCTTAGGCGGTCGGAACAGTAGTGGTCGAAAACGTAAGTTCAACCGGCGTTCCAGGTTCGCGAAAGTGACGTAAATATAAAACCGTCACTTGGCAAGCGGATTTTGCAGCGCAGCATTCACAAGTCTGGCAAGGCCATTGCAGCGGTCATGCAATTCCGCCTCGCCCGCCTTGGCCAGAAGGACCGGATGCAGCACGCTCGCAAAGGCGGCCGCCACATGCTGGCTGATCGCCTGCGGGTCGGTACATTTATAGGCACCGCTTTCGACGCCCTGCCGTATCAGATCGCTGAACAGGTTCTCGATCAGCCGCTTGTAATGCCGGCCGCTCGGGAGATCCGCCTCCGACATCAGGAAGATCATCTCGAACAGGAAGGGATTGTCGCGGAGGTCCTGGAGATGCGCCTCCATCAGCTTGCGGACGACGATCGCCAGCCGTTCGGGCGCCGGCGCCGGCTCGTCGAGCGTTTCGAACCGGCCGATCATGCGGCTGATATGCCGGTCGCAGATGGCATCCGCCAGGGATGCCTTGGAATGGAAATGCTTGAAGATGTTGGCGGGCGACATATGCAGCGCATGGGCGACGTCGGCGATCGAACACTTGGCAATCCCCCGTTCACGGAAGAGCGTCTCTGCCGTGTTGAGGATATCACCCCGGGTTTCTTCCGCCTTGCGTCTCGGTCTGCGCACTCTATCCTCTTCATAATGCCGGATCGATTTTCCGGCAATTGTTCAACGCGCGGTAAAATAGGGCGCCAGGTTCCGGCGGATACGGTCGAGCACGGTCGCGCCGCTGGTATCGGGCACGAAAGTCTCGCCGGTGATCGTCTCGTAAGCCGTGCGGTAGACTTTGGCGGTCTCCTCGACGAGTTCGGCCGGGATCGCGGGGATCTCATCCTTATAGGGGTCGCAACGCTCGACCACCCAGGCGCGGATGAAATCCTTGTCGAAACTCTTCGGCCGCGTGCCGTCGCGGAAGGCCTCACCATAACTGCCGGCGATCCAGTAGCGGCTGCTGTCCGGCGTATGGATCTCGTCGGCAAGGATGATGGTGCCCTCGGCATCCGTGCCGAACTCGTATTTGGTATCGACGAGAATCAGGCCGCGTTGCGCCGCCAGCTGCTGCCCGCGCGCAAAAAGCGCCAGCGCATAACGGGAGAGGGTCGTCCATTGTTCGGCGGTCAGAAGTCCCTGCTCGACGATCTCTTTAGGCGTCAGGGGCTCGTCGTGACCGCCGTCGAAGGCCTTGCTGGTCGGCGTGATGACCGGGGCGGGCAGGATTTCGTTGTCCTTGAGGCCGTCCGGGAGGTCGAGCCCGTACATGGTCCGCTCTCCTCTCTTATATAGGGTGAGCAGCGACGTGCCTGTCGTGCCGGCAAGATAGCCGCGCACGACGATCTCGACCGGCAGGATGTCGAGCCGCTTGCCGATCACCACATTCGGATCCGGATAGGCGATCACATGGTTGGGGCAGATGTCCTTTGTCGCCTCGAACCAGTAACGCGCGGTCTGGGTCAGGACATGCCCCTTGTCGGGGATTGCGGTCAGGATGCGATCGAAAGCGCTGAGGCGATCGGTTGCGATGATGATGCGGCTGCCGTCCGGCAGATCGTAGTTCTCGCGTACCTTGCCGCGATAGGGGTTCGGCAATTCGGGAATGAAGGCATCGGAGAGAACGCGCACGGGGACCACTTTCCAGAGAGTTTCGGGGGCATCCTGCTATCGCATGTTTTGCCGCAGCGGCACAAGAATGGAAGGAATGGCCGCCTTCATGGGTGAATCGGTTCCGCGGTCGATGAAGAGCCCTATATAGAGTGCAGTTAACGAATATTAACGCCTCAGGATTCTCCAAAATCGGGTATTCTCCTGCGAAAACAAATAGTTGTACGATTTCTCAAGATTTCTGAATCAATGCTGTTGACTTCAAATGGTGGTGGGATCTATAACCCGCTCACTGAACGAGGGCGGCGGCGCTGCTGGCGACGACGACTTTCGTTCTTCAGAAATCACTGATTGATTGGCGCATGCTGGTTGGGACCG
>NZ_PVBI01000033.1:0-14301 GCF_002968675.1 Neorhizobium sp. T25_13 | reverse complement strand
GCACGCACGAGGGACGCCCCCACGGGACCGTCGAGTGAAGCCCCTCCCTCTTGTGGGGAGGGGTTGGGGAGGGGGCTTCGCTCCGCATAAAACCCCTCCCGCCTGCCGGCCACCCTCCCCACAAGGGGGAGGGTTAGGGGTGTCGCAGCGACTCACATCCCATATGCGACAATCCTGCACTAGAGGGGGGTAAGCCGCGGAGATCATCCTCATCGCCCCTCCCCCGATCCGGCGCGTTTGCCCGCCCTCACCCGGATCAGCGCCAGCACCGCGAGCGCGGTCACCATCACCACCGCGATCTCGCCCAGCGTATCCGTGCCGCGGAAGTCGACGATGATGACGTTGACGACGTTGGCGCCGTGGGCGACGGTCTTGGAATAGGTGTTGAAGAAATCGGTAAGCACGGTGTCGAACGGCGCCTGCGTCGACTTCAAAAGCAGCATCGTGAAGCCGAGGCCGCAGGCGACCGCGACCATGCCGTCGAAGAGCAACTGTCCCAGGGGCCGATGATCGCGGGGCGTGAGCCGTAGCCGCGTCATCACCAGCGCCAGGATGACGACCGACAGCGTCTCGACCATGAACTGGGTGAACGACAGGTCCGGTGCGCCGAACAGCAGGAAGATGACCGCGACGGCAAAACCCTGGATGCCGAGCGAGACGATCGCCGTCAGCCGATCCTTTGCGCGCAGCACGGCGATGAGGCCGATCACCGCGATTGCAAAAAACGCCGCTTCCTGGACCAGCAATTGCTCCGGCCAGGCGGGCATTGCCGGCAGTTCGCCGAACAGGAAGGGCGGGACGAGCAGCGTCACGGCCAGCAGGATGAAGGTGGCGGTGATGTAGATCTCAAGCCGACCCGGCTGGACGAGACGGGTAACGGCGCCCGAAAACCGCACCAGACCGGAGACGACATGATCGAAGCCGCGATCCGGGCCGGGACCGAGGCTTTCCACCGCCCGCACCATGAAGGCCCGAAGGTTCGTCAGCCGCCAGAAGGCGAGCGCGCCGAGCAATACGGTGATCGCCGACAAAAGCAGTGGCACGCCGAGATGCGGCACGGTCGAAATGTCGATGACGATCTTTTCGTCGGTGATCGCGCTTGCCATCGGCGAGGAGATGTAACGATGCGCCACGCCGGAAAAGACTGCGGCCGCCAAGCCGAGCACGGAGAGAACCACCGGGCCCAGCCAGAGCGTCATTGGTCCTTCATGGGCATGTTTCGGCGTCTCGACATGGGGACCGAGGAAGGGTTTCAGCGCCACGGCGAAGGCAATCGCGAACATCAGCGCATTGCCGATGACGGCGAGGCCGGTGAAAAACACGGCGCGCGGATTGCCGGCGGCGAGTGCCGCATAGATCTCCTCCTTTGCGAGGAAACCGAAGAACAGCGGCAGGCCGCCCATCGAGAGCGCCGCCAAAAGCGCCGCGCCGAAGGTGACCGGCATGGCGGCGCGCAGGCCGCCGAGCTTGGTGACGTCGCGGGTGCCAGCCTCATGATCCACCGTGCCGGCGACCATGAACAGCGCGCCCTTGAACAGCGAATGTGCGACGAGATAAAGCACCGCCGCCTCGACCGCATGGGCCGAGCCGAAGCCGGTCAGCATGGTGAGCAGACCGAGCGAGGCCATCGTCGTATAGGCGAGCATCAGCTTCAGGTCCGTCTGGCGGACGGCGAGGAAGGTGCCGGCAATCAGCGTGATACCGCCGAAGAAGGGCAGCAGGATCACCCAGGCGGGCGTATCCCCCATGACCGGGTTCAGCCGCATCAGCAGGTAGACGCCGGCTTTCACCATGGTCGCCGAATGCAGGTAGGCCGAGACAGGCGTCGGCGCTTCCATGGCGTTCGGCAGCCAGAAATGGAACGGAAACTGTGCCGACTTGGTGAAGGCACCGGCAAGCACCAGCAGCAGGGTTGCGAGATAGAACGGGCTCTGGCGCAGCCCGTCGCCGAGATGCACGAGCAGTGAAAGCTGGGTGACGCCGGTGATGTTCCAGAGGAAGACCAGGCCGGCGAGCAGGCAGAGCCCACCGCCGCCGGTCACCACCAGCGCCTGAAGTGCTGCACGCCGCGCCGCCTCCCGCTCGTGATCGAAGCCGATCAGCAGGAAGGAGGTGATCGAGGTCAGTTCCCAATAGACGAACAGCATCAGAAAACTGTCGGAGACGACGAGGCCGAGCATGGCGCCCATGAAGGCGAGGATGAAGGCCATGAAGCGCCCCTGCCCCTCATGACCCTTCATGTAGCCGCCGGAATAAACGACGATCAGGGTGCCGATGCCGGTGATGAGAAGCGCGAAGGTGAGCGACAGGCCATCGAGGAACCAGGAGAAGGAGAGGTTGAAGCTCGGCGCCCAGGCATAGCCCCCGGTCACCACCTCGCCGGCGGCGATTTCGGGCAGGAAGGTGCAGAAATGCGCAAACGCGAGTGCCGGAGCCAGCGCCAGGACGAAGGCGGCCCTGTCGCCCAGAAGACGGGTGAGGACGGGCGCCAGAACGGAAGCGAGGAAGGGAAGGAAGAGTGCGAAGAACGTCAACGCCGGCGCATTGGCAGCCATGTCATCTCCACGCTTCAGAAGCCCCACACCGCCCGACCGTTCGGAGGCAGGTGATTTTCTATGGGAAACCTGGCCCCGCCTCAAGCGGAACCGGACGAAACACACAGAAACGCGCGTTTTCGGGAATTTGATGGCGAGGGCGATCAGCGCTTAAGGGCGCGCCTTCGCGCCATTGGCGGCGATGGCCTCATGCAGTGCCATCACCGATGGTCGACTTTTGGTCAGAAACAAACTGGGGGCCAGCAAATGAGCTTGGCCCCCGACTTGATCTTGGTACACACCACTCAAGAGACTGCATGATCCCCGCGATCAAGGGGCCAGGTAGTCATTTACCGTCTCCCATGCGGTGGTTTGCAAGAATTTCGCCACCTCTTCATCGAAACCAGCTGTGTAACTGAGTCCCACCGGATTTTTCTTGAAGATTGCCGCGTAGGTCGTCAAAGCAGCCAGATACGACCCCGCTGCCGTCGGATGCCGCTTGTCGGCCGTGTACAGACTGATATCAGGGCGCTCTTTGACCGATCTGGCAAATGCCAATCCTGCAGGAATAACAAGAGCTTTGTTTTCATTTCCGATGCGGGTGTAGGCTTCGGCTAGTTGTTCGGTCATCTCCGGTTTGTCGAGATAAGCCCATGACATGAAGAATACTGGCTCTGCGCCGTTCTTCCTTACAGTCTCGGAGTGCTTTTTCGCATATTCGTAGAAAATGTCCTTCAACTGCGGATGAACCGGGCACTGGCTGCAATCCATCATGATCGCCAGGTCGAACAGGCGCTCCGGATTGTTGAAAGTGACGACGTTTTTGCTGTCGATCGTGTAACGTCCCACCGCGTTGGGCCGGAAGTACGAGCCGACATCGTGCCAATCGAAACCAGAGCCGCTTATTGTCACCTGAGCCGAGCGTAGCTTGTATTCAGGGTCAGCCGCTGCGAGGATTCTGGAGATAAACCCGCTTATCCCGTTGTTGAAGTAGAAGAAACTATTGCCGATATAGATGATGGATTCGGGACGCTCTTTTCCCGTGGTCTGAACTGCGGGTTTTAACTGTGCGAAACTTGGCGAGCTTGCCCACAGAAGAGCGGACACTACCAATAAGGCGGCTTTTGCGGAATTCTTTAGGCGTTTCATTATCTGATCTCCCTGTCCGATAACGCGGCTGAAACTGCTTGCTCATATTGGTTGCCACCGAAGCGCGCCTCACCTCTGGACGCGATTGCTGAAAGCATAGGCTCCTCCTCCTATTGGTGCTTTCGAGAAGAGAACAAGACACACCTCAGCGCTCGGCGAGTCTGCCGATCCGTGTATCCAGGCATTGCTTTGAGAAGCTCGCACTTCTCCTCCCTGCCCAAATAAATAAACGTACTATTCCGTTAATTCAAGCCAATCTGTTCACGCAGCGACAACGGCGGTGAATACCGCGCCGAGATAATGTCTGCCATTGTGACTGGGAGGTCAGATCGCGCGCGGCTGCACAGCTTGGATGAGTGCCGATTTCGACAGCTTACCAGCGCAGGCGTCCCCCCGGAACGGATGCGGCTTCTTGAGGGGGCCGAGGGGCCGAGCTTGGTATCGGGCCTCATTCGTGTGATCCGGCCATCCGTCATACTGCACTGTCTGGTATCATTCAGCCGAGAATTTCACCGTCACGCCGCGCTGCCGAAAATAGGCCTGCATCAGCTTCCTGCCAGAACGGTTGTTCTGCACGAGCTTGGCCGGGTCGAATACGGCCTCTTTCAAACCCGCTCGGGCCATCGCCGCCTTGAGAGCCGCGATATGCACGTCGATGTCGGCGTTGTTCGCCTGGAGCGATTCATAAATGCGGCCTGTTGCATCTGCTACGGTCGGTTCGCTCACTATTTCACTCCTGTTGTTGTTTGGCTGGCGCTTATCATGTTTTTTTCGGCTTGACCTTATTGTGGTGAAAAATCCGCTCGTCAATGTGCGGCGATAGATTGGAACATCGCGTCCGCTTTCGACGATGTGAACCCGAAGCAGGCCAGCGGAAACCAGCATTGCGGTCCAGGTGCTAGGGCAACAATGGGCCAATTGCGGTCATAGCTCCGCGTAGATCCGGTAAAGGACCAGAGCGACCAATGCTATCACTGCGACGGCAAAGGCCCGCTCCACCCAGCGGAGCCACCGCGACTTCGCTGGTGCCCCAGAAAAAATCCCGCTAATTAAATTCCCAAGGAAATCTACCAACTCGCTCATCGTACCCCATTGGGACCAGCGCAACGCGCCTATCATTGCGCTGCATGTCTTTTGATTGGGTTACGACGTCCGCAACCGGCCCCGAAACAGCCATGCCGGCATCCGCTCTCCAATCGCGGACTTTTCCTTCGCCGCCTCGATGCCTATCTATGGGGAAACGAAAGGAACCTTGCGATGTCCGATGTCATCACCCCGAAAATCCAGAAGACCGATGCGGAATGGCGCGAGATCTTGACGCCCGAGCAGTACCGCATCCTGCGGCAGGCCGGCACCGAACGCGCCTTTACCGGGCCCTTCTGGAACAGCCATGAAAAGGGTCTCTACAGCTGCGCCGCCTGCCACGAGCCGCTGTTCGTCTCCGATACCAAGTTCGATTCCGGCTGCGGCTGGCCGAGCTATTTCGAGGCGGTGAATCCGGAGGCGATCACCGAAATCCGCGACGTGTCGCACGGCATGGTGCGCACCGAAGTCCGCTGCAGCAATTGCGGCGGCCATCTCGGCCACGTCTTCCCCGACGGCCCCCCGCCGACCGGCCTGCGCTACTGCATCAACGGCCACGCGATGGATTTCGAGGCGATGAAGTAAAAGGCGCTACCACCTCCGGGCAGAAAATGTGGAATATTCCTGTCGCAGACTGTCGGTCGCATGATTTTGAATTTTGCGAGCGACTTTTGCGACAGCACCCTGCGCGATTCTTTCAGCGCCCTGAATCCTATTGCCAAACTTGTGCGGACAACCGCTCCGGCTTCTGCCGGAAGCAGTGAATGGTTATCTCGGGCCGGAAAATCCGGTTCGGTTCACCGGCGTCTTGGTCGATGGCCTCTGGGATTATCGCGACAAATGCGATGCCAGAAAATCGGCCGCGCTTTGATGAGCTGCGCCGGCGTTCCGGGTTCCCGATCTCAAGAAAAAGTCGTGTGCCCCGCCTTCATATAGATCGAGAGTAACGGGCCCTCCCAGTTTTTGCGCCGTCCTCTGCAATTCGCGACCGGTCGATACGGGAAAAGTCTGATCAGCGCCTCCCCAAATCAGCATTAGGGGCGGCAATGAATGGACAGGTTGCGAATAGCCGTTCGGAAAACCGCCATCGACCAGCACCACAGCAGCGATGTCGGATCGCCCGACCGAGGCCGCCGAAGCGATCTGCGCACCAAGGGAGATGCCAAGAACGCCAACCTTACCCCCGTGGCGCGGTTGAGCCTTAAGGTAGGAGGCCACACCTTGAACAGCCGAAACCCAATCCGGCAATCGCCGTGCATAATAGGCTACCCGCGCGCTTGCGCTGCCTGCCTTGGCGATAGTGTCAACGTCGGCCGCCGACAGAGCGTGAACGAGATAGGCTTTCAAGCCTGCCGCTTGGAACGTCTGCCCAATCTCGCCATAGACGGGTGCTCCAAAGCCCTTGCTGCCGCTCAAGATCAGGACTGCCGGACATGTGACGTTCACGCAGTTCCCGAAACTCTCAACCGGAACTCCGCCCTCAGGCGTCGGCACGGTGAATTGATGCCGAGACAATTGGGCATTGGCGCCTGCTGCAAACAGAGCGACGATGAGAGCGGACATGGTGCTGCTGAATAGACGCATGAACCTGTATTACGGCTCTTTGGCTCCGCCGTCTCAATAATCGTCGCTGATCTCGAGCCAGTAGCCGTCCGGGTCCTGCAGGTAGACGGACCGGACGCCGTCGGCACGGGTGTAGATCCGGCCTTCGTTTCTGGCCAGATCGCCGTATTTCGTGCCGGTTGCGGCGATGTGGGCGACCGTGGCGTCGAGGTCGGTCACGGCGATGCAGAGATGGGTCGACATGGTGACGTAGGTTTGGCCGAAATCGCCTTCGATCAGGTGGATCGACTGGCTGTCGCCGATGCCGAACCAGCGGATGTTGGGCTTGCGGGCCTTGCACTCGATTTCCGGCAGGCGCAGGACCCGCTGGTAGAAATCGGCGCTGCGGGTGAGGTCGCGGACCATGATGGACAGGTGGTTTATGCGAAGCGACGCGGCCATGGTCTCCCCCAATCAGCTCTCGCGGGACCGCCTGACATCAGGTCGGGTCCTTGTCGTAGACGATGATCCCGGGCGGCAGCTGCACCCAGGAATGCCGGCAGTAGTCATAAACCGAATGCGGGGCCGCGGAAAGCCGGGATACCCTGTACGTTACACCGGCAGTTCCACCGTGAACGCAAAGCGGGCCTTTTGCCCCGCAGCAAGGGCCACGCCGTAGGGACGTTTCGCCAGGTCGTCCGAGCCGCCGAGTTCGGCGGCGGTGCCGTGCCAGGGCTCGATGCAGATGAAGGGGGCGCCGGGTTTTTGCCAGAGCGCCAGGTTCGGCAGGTTCTCGAAGGAAAATTTAAGCGCGGGACCGCCCTCGGCGGCATAGGTCAGCCCCTCGCCCGCCCCTTCCGGAAAGATCATCGCATCCGCCTCGAACATCGCATGGTCGAGCGTCAGGCTGCCGGCCTTGAAGGGCGACGGCAGCTTTTCCGGGCTGACCAATCCGCCCTCCAGCCGCGTCAAAGCCGGTTCGGCGCCGTTGTCGAGGGTGATTGTGTGGGCCTTGTCCGCCGCTCCGGGAATCGGCCAGGCAAAGGCCGGGTGGAACCCAAGGCCGAAGGGCATCGGTTTTTGGTCGCGGTTCTCGACTTCGGCCGCGACCGTCAGCGTCCGGCCATCCAGCGAATGCTCGACCGCCAGCAGGAATTCGAACGGATAGACGGCGCGTGTCGCGTCGGATGCGGCGAGTTCGTAGCGGCACATGGACCCGCTCGACGAGGCGAGCGTAAATTCGCTGCGGCGGGCAAAACCGTGCTGGCCCATCTCGTAAGGCTTGCCCTCGACGCTGATCCGGTTTTCCGGCGCCTTGCCGACCATCGGGAAGAGAACCGGCGACCGGCCGTTCCAGAAGGCGGCATCGCCATTCCAGAGAAACGAGCGGCCATCGGCGGCTGTCAGCGCCTGCATCTCGGAGCCGAGCGACGAGATGTCGACGGTCAGGTATTGGTTGGAGATGCGGGTGACGTCTGACATGGCGGCTCCTTCTGGTTCCGGTTCGGAATCATGGCCTCATCTTTGCGCGCCAGACGTTTCCGTTCAATGACGCGCGGGGTCTTTCGAGCGTCAAACGGCGGCGAGCCAGCTCTGCTCAGTCTTTCGCGACCTCGCCTGCATATTGATCGTCCGTCACCGCGCCCAGCCATTCCGCCGTGCTGCCGTTCAGCGCTTCCTGGATGGCGATATGGGTCATGGCGGTGATCGGGGATGCTCCGTGCCAGTGTTTTTCGCCGGGCGGGAACCAGATCACGTCGCCGGGCCGGATGGCCCGGACCGGCTCGCCCCAGACCTGGGCGAGGCCAGCGCCGGCCGTGACGAGCAGCGTCTGGCCGAGCGGGTGGGTGTGCCAGTCGGTGCGCGCGCCCGGTTCGAAGGTGACCGAAAGGGCGCGGACCCGGGCCGGCTCCGGCGCCTCGACGATCGGATCCAGCCGGACGGTGCCGGTGAAATATTGTGGCGGGGCCTTCGAAGGCTGCGATCCGCTGCGCTTGATGTCCATGGTTCGATCCTCGCTGAACGACTGGTTACACTTCATATAGGTCAGGACGGCATATAGGTCACAACGGGCGCGGCGCGGCATCCAAAAATCCTTGACTTCGGTTTTCGCACGTTTATGCCTTTCAGTCGAAGAGCGTCGGCCTTTGAGGTTCAGTTTGCCTAAGTAATCCCCGGTCTCGACAGGTTCACCCTCCCATGTGTGGAAGAGCGATGACGCTTGCCCGCGTGGGAACACTGTTCATCGGGGTGGCGGCTTGAGACCGGTTTGGCATTGATCGTGCCAGTGCGGCCTCGTGCTGCCCTGAACCGTCCGACTAAGACCTCCGACGCTTATCTCCCCACAGTCCGGACCTTCGCCACACCGTGCGCGCCCTGAGAGGGCTTCTTGAGTGCCGTTTCCCGCATGAACTTCCTGACCGGAAGATCAAAACGGCATGTGCGACATCCTCCATCTCGAATGGACTGCAACCCCTAAAACTCCACCTCGGCCGATCCTTGCCTGCAGCGGCTGCGGGCTATCGAGACCGTTCCGCTCCAGCGGCCGCATCCGCCTCAACGCCAATGGCAAGCGGCTCGATGCCTGGCTCATCTACAGATGCATCGCCTGCGACGGCACCTGGAACCGGCCGATCTTCGAGCGGCAGAGCATCCGGGCGATCGATCCCGTCATGCTCGACGCGCTGCAGGCGAGTACGCCGGACTTCGTGGCCCGCATCGAATTCGACGCTCAGGCGCTGAAGGCCAAGGCCGGACGCATCGAGGAAAGCGACGACATCGAGACCCGCAAGGCAGTGCTGCGCCACGATGCGGATTGGCGGCGAATCGCGATCACGCTCGCCCTGCCCTACCCGACCGGCCTACGGCTCGACCGGCTGCTGGCGGCGGAACTGCCGCTGTCGCGCAGCCGGCTGCAGGCGCTTTTCGACAGGCAAGAGATCCGGATCGGGCCGGAGCGGAAGGACGCGCTGAAACGCGGTATCCGCGACGGCACCCTCATCACGCTCGACCTGCGCGACGAGGCCGAGCGGCTAGTGGTCGGAAAAGCGGCGATCGGGAGAGCGGCGATGGGCGGCTGATCAGCGATAACCGCTGGCGTCGGCCGGTTTGCCGGGCTCCTGCACCTCTTTCAGGTAGCGCCAGCAATCCGGCCGCGAGCCGTCGACATCGTCGAACTCGTAGACCTTGGCAAGGCCGCCGCTCGACCGCGACTGGCCGTTCCAGCGGGCCCGGTCCGGATCGGCGGCAAGCGCTGCCACCGCCCGGCCGATGAAGCGCGGCGTTTCGGAAATGCAGAAATGCGGCTGGGCGACCAGAGCATCCCGCCAGTTTTCCTCGGTCACCTGGTAGATATCCAGCATCATCTCGGATCGCATCCAGCCGGGCGTGATCGACACCGAGGTGCTGCCGACCTTTTCGAGATCCTTGCCGTGCGCCCAGGCCATGCGCGTCACCGCGGTTTTGGCGAGGTCGTAGAAGGGCGAAAGGCGATAATGCTCGGCATTGTATTCCGCCGTGCCATCGGTGACCTCGACCAGCAGGCCGCCCGGCTTCCCGATCATCAGGTTCAGCGCATGATGGGCGGTGATCAGGTGGGTATCGATCGCCAGCCGCAGCATGCGCAGGCCCTTTTCGAGGTCGTGCTCCCAGACCGGCTTGTCCCATTCGAACAGATGTTCACCGCCCCAGATGTCGTTGACGAGGATATCCAGCCGGCCCTGCTCCCGGCGGATGCGCTCGACGAGCGCTGCGACATCCTCCGGGACGAGGTGATCAAGCGGCACCGCGATGCCCGTGCCGCCGGCTTGCGTCACCAGTTCGGCGGTATCCTCGATCGTCTCCGGCCGCCGGTATTCCGACTGCTTCTGCCGCGTCGTCCGGCCCGTCACATAAACGGTTGCGCCGGCCGCCCCGAGTTCGACCGCGATACCCCGCCCGGCACCGCGCGTGGCGCCTGCCACCAGCGCGATTTTTCCCTCGAGCGGCTTTTTGTACACGTGCGACATGACTGCTCCTTCCCTTCCGGTTCCGTATGGTTAGAACTGGCGCTTCAAAACGAGGCAATATATAAACGTTTATTCGTTTATAATTCGAGAGGCAAGATGGCGCGACCGAAAACCATGCCGGACAGGGACGTACTGGCGGCGGCACTGAAGGTGATGCACGAAAAAGGCCCGGAGGCGCTGACCTTCGCCTCGCTCGCCACGGCCTGCGGCCTTTCCGGCTCGACGCTGGTGCAGCGCTTCAGGAACAAGGAAGAGCTTGCCCGCGCCGCGCTGCTGTTTGCCTGGGACGATCTGGATGCCAAGACGGAAGCGGCGATCGCCGCCGCGCCGAAGACGCCTCAAGGTGCCGTGGAACTCCTCGTTGCGCTTTCCGGAGACTATGGCGGCATCGAAGCCTATGCCGAAGGCCTGCTGATGCTGCGGGAGGATTTTCGCGATTCTCGCCTGCGCGCCCGGGGCTTTGCCTGGGGCGAGGTTCTGTCCACCGCGATCACCGCCTGTTTTGCGGCAACGCCGGGCGCGCCGGACAATATCGGCATGCTGATGGCCTCGCAGTGGCAGGGCTGCCTTCTCTGGTGGGGTTTCGATCCCGCAGGGCCGATCGACGCGCATGTGCGCAGGAGCCTGGAAGCGTTTGTCGCAGCGGTGCTGCCCGGACAATAGAAAAGGCCCGGGATCTTCCGGGCCTTTCGTTTACCGTCCGGCTCAGGCCCCCGGTTCAGGCGATCCTGCCGCTGCGCTGCGGGCGAAGAATGGCAGCCAGCCTGCGGCAGGCGATCAATAGCATTTCCGTCTTCAGCGACACGATCGCGACACCACCTAGCACGATCGCGGTGGCGATGATCTCTCTCAGGCTGACGGGTTCACCCAGCAGGACAAAACCGAGGATAATCGTCCAGGGCGGCAAGAAATAACCATTCATCGAACCGATGGTCGGACCCGCCTTCTTGAGGATGTTCATGTAGAGAACGATCGGCAGGGCCGTTCCGAACACGCCGAGGACGAGAAGCAGCGGCAGGTTGTCGAGTGCCGGAGAGAAGGCCGAAAGACCGCCGAGATAGATCATCACCGCGAAGGTCGGCAGGCCGGAAAACAGCTGCTGTCCCAGCGCCAGCCGGACCGGCTGAGCACCGGGAATGCCGCGCACATAAAGATTGCCGAGCGCATAGCTGACCGCGACGATGGCCACGGCGCCGACGCCGCGAAGGCTGACGTTGTCGGCACCGAGCGCCGCCGGGCCGATCAGCAGGACCATGCCGCCGAAGCCGGTCGCAAGCCCGAGCGCCACTTTCGGCGTCAGCCGCTCGCTGGCAAACAGCGCCTGCGCCAGAACCGCGACGACGAGCGGCGTGGAGGCCTGGATCATCGATGTCAGGCCCGCCGAGATTTCCGTCAGCGCGTAGGCTGTCAGGCTGTTCGGGACGACGCCCTGCAGGAAACCGAGGACGACCCAGTCGCGCATTTCGCGTCCACGCGGGAGAATGTTGTGGCCGGAGACGATCATCCAGATGGCGATCAGGCTGCCGCCCATCAGCCCCCTCACCGCCGTCAGCGCGAGCGGAGAGAGCGCGATGCCGGCCAGCTTCAGGAGAATGAAAGCGCCTCCCCACAGGAAGGAACAGGCAAGCATCTGCACGATCAGCGGAATTTCAAAGGACTTCCTTGCGGCGATCGAAGGCATGGTCGTTTCCTCACCTATTTATCTTCAGGTGAAGATATTTGCTCCCAATTTATCTTTATGTCAAGATAGTTTTATCGAGACGGAGAATCGGAATGGCGCAGACGCAAAAAACGCAGGATCACATCGACCGGGCGCGGGCCCAGTGGGCCAAGCAATTGCCGGATCTCGACACGGGCCCGATGGAGATTCTCGGCCGCGTCTACCGCCTGTCGCGGCTGGTCACGCCGTCGATCGAGGCGACATTCGCATCGTTTCAACTCGATCGCGGGGAATTCGATGTCGTGGGCACGCTGTTGCGCTCCGGGCCGCCCCACCGGCTGACGCCAACGGAGCTCTACCGGTCGCTGATGATCGCCTCCGGCAGCCTCACCCACCGTCTGGGCCGGCTGGAAAAGGCCGGCCTGATCAAGCGCGTCCCGTCCGACAGCGACGGCCGCAGCCTTTCCGTGCAATTGACTGACGAGGGCATCGGCCGAGCGGAGGCCGCGTTCCGGCAGGACATGGCGAGCGAGGCGGCGGCGATCGCGGGCTTCGATCCGGAAAAGAAGGCACAGCTTGCAGACCTGCTGCGGGAACTGAACCTTGCCGTCGAGGCCCATCTTTCACGACAGGGACCGCCAGAACCGACGGGGGACTGACGCAAGGCGGGCTCACACGGAAACGAGCTTTCGACGTGGCGGCAAAGTCATGGCGGCAACGCCTGCGACGACGCAGACGAGGCCGGCCCATGCGCCCGGATGCAGGCTTTCGCCGAGAAAAACGACGCCGATCGCCACCCCGACGGGCACCCGCAGATAGGCCTGCGACGTCGCACCGACCGAGCCGAGCGTCTGCATCAGCCTGAAATAGATGACGAAGGCGAGCGCCGTCGAAAATACCGAGAGCGCCACCAGCGCGAGGATCGATTCCATCGAAGGCTCGAGCGTCCAGGGCCTGTCGACGATCAGGCTTGCCGGGACCAGCAGCGCGGCGCCGCAGACGAGCGAGCCCGCCGCCGGCATGATCGGGTCGAGACCCTTGAAGTTCTTGCCGAAGATCGCCGCGCCGGCATAACACACCGTCGCCAGCACGATCGCCAGCTGCGGCACCAGTCTCTCCCCGAGGCCCGACAGCGCTTCCACGCCGATCACCATGCAGATGCCGACCAGCCCCGCGCCGACGCCGAACAATTTTCGCACCGTCACCGGCTCGTGGCGGGTGATCAATGCCGTGATCAGGAAGGCGAAAATCGGCGTGGTGGAATTGAGGATGGCCGCAAGCCCGGCATCGGTCGATTGTTCCGCCCAGGCGATCAGCGTGAAGGGAATGGCGCTGTTCAGGCAGGCCTGGAACAGGAAGCGCGCCCAAGTGCCCCCGTCGCGCGGCAGTTTCAGGCCGCGCCAGCGGATCACGGCAAGCAACACCGCCCCGGCGATCAGCGTCCTCAGCGCGATCAGCGTCACCGGAGGGATTGTCCCGACGCCGATCTTGATGAACGTATAGGAAGCGCCCCAGAGCGTGGAGAGCGCCAGAAGCAGCGCCAGTTCCCTGGTCATATTCGGTGTGTTCGGCATGATCTCGCCCGGCCTGTTCGCATTTCGATGCGGGTGTTCTAGGTCAGGACGACGGGCGGATGCTTCGGTGCGGATCGAAGTGTTCCGATACGTCGCCGCTCGAACGGCAGCGGCTGAGCGCACTTGCGGGCGGGCACCGCCTGTTGCAATGATGCGGGCTCACTCAAGGAACACGATATGCCCTCGACCGAGCTGTTTCTCGCCTTCCTCGCCACCACCATAGTGTTCGCCTACATACCCGGACCGGCCATGCTTTATGCCGCTGCCCAGACGCTGGCGCGCGGGCGGTGGTCGGGCCTGATGGCCTCGCTCGGCATCCATATCGGCGGTTACGCACATGTGTTCGCCGCAGCCGCGGGGCTTTCAGTGCTGTTCCACGCGGTGCCGATGCTCTACCTGGCGGTGAAGCTGGCCGGCGCCGCTTATCTCGTCTGGCTCGGAATCTCGCTGTTCCGCGCCAAGGCGGCCGGCGATCTCGAACTTCCCGAGATCGCCCAGAAATCCGGCCGGCGGGCGTTTTTCGAAAGCATCACGGTGGAAGTGCTGAACCCGAAGACGGCGATCTTCTTCCTCGCCTTCCTGCCGCAGTTCATCGACGCCTCGGCCGCCTTCCCCATCTGGCTGCAGTTCGTGATCCTCGGCACGATCGTCAACCTGATGTTCTCGTCCGCAGATATCGTCTGCGTGCTGCTGGCCGGCGCGGTGATCACCCGGCTGAAGCGATCGAGCGGAGCGCAGAGGCTGATGCAGAG
>NZ_PVBI01000032.1:0-16956 GCF_002968675.1 Neorhizobium sp. T25_13 | reverse complement strand
GCTCACGAAGATCATTCGATAACGGTGCGGTCATGAGATGCCGGCCTCCATCCAACCAGTATCAGTGAATCAGAACAAAGCCGATTTGGGAATCCGGTATGATTCTGAAAAATGCGGAAACGCTCTAGAGTTTTTCAAGCTCCGCGTTCACCTGCGCGCGCCATGCGCTATTCTCCGTGAGAGCCTGGGGGAACAGGCCCGGAATTGCGAAGAAGGGTGCCGACGGATCGTCCGCCGTCATCCTGGCGGCGGCAGCCTTCAGCTCAGCCGCGCGCGGATCGTTGATCTCCGCAGTCTTGCGTGCATAAGCGATCCAGAGCGCTACAACGTAAGCCGCAGACGACGCATCTCCACCATTCGCCAGCGCTTCCACTGCACCTGCGAAGATGCGCTGCGGCAGTTTCTGGGTGCCGTCCATGGCGATCTGCTGCGTCTTGTGGGCGATGGTCGGGTTCTCGAAGCGCTCGATCAGCTGGTCCATATAGCCGCCAAGATCGATGCCCGGCACCGGATCGAGCGTCTTCACCGCCTCCGCCATGTGGCGGCGCACCAGTGCCCGGTATTCCGGCACAGCCATGACGTCGCGGACGAATGTGAGGTCCTTCAACTGGCCGAGATAGGCGACCAGCGAATGGGAACCGTTGAGCAGCCGCAGCTTCATCTTCTCATAGGGCTCGACATCGTCGACGAAAAGCGCGCCGCCGGCTTCCCACCTGGGCCGGCCGGCGAGGAAATGGTCCTCGATCACCCATTGCATGAAGGGTTCCGTGCCGAGCGCCAGCCTGTCTTCGGCGCCGATCAGCGTTTCGGCAAGCTCCCGCGTCTCGTCGGTGGCGGCCGGCACGATCCGGTCGACCATGCTGGACGGGAAGGCGCCGTGGCCGGCGATCCAGTTGGCGAGCGCCGGATCCCGGGCACCGGCCAGTTCGATCACCAGCCGCCGCACGATCCGGCCGTTGGTCGGCAGGTTGTCGCAGCAAAGCACGGTAAAAGGCGGCAGGCCCGCGGCATGGCGGCGCGAAAGGCCTTCGACCAGATAACCGATCACGCCGGTCGGCGAACTGGGGTCGGCAAGATCGGCCTTGACGGAGGGGTGGGTTCGGTCGAGTCCTCCGGATACCGGATCGATGCCATAGGCCTTTTCGGTGACGGTGATGGTGACGATCCGGATTGCCGGATCGGCCATCAGCGCCAGGATTTCCGCCTGGTCCTCGACGCCCGAGAGGCCCTTGGTGACCGAGCCGACGACCTGGGCGCTGTCGCCTGCGGCGCTGCGGGTAACCACCGAATAAAGCCCATCCTGCGCCGCAAGATCATGGACGATATCGACCGAGCGTAAGCTGACGCCGACAATGCCCCAGTCGCCAAGCTCCGCGGCGAGTGCCGCATCCGTATAGACCGCCTGATGGGCGCGGTGGAATGCGCCAAGCCCGATATGCAGAATGCCGGGCTTCAGAAGAGCCCGGTCGAAACCGGGTGCGGTGACATGGGGGGCAAGTGCGGTGGAGGCGGAAAGGCGTGGCATTCTTTGATCATGATGCCCTGAAATACTCGCGGGCATCCTCCCTTATTGACGCAAGCAGTGATAGCCCTGCGCAAGTGCATGGGTCAACGGCATAGTCCGCACACCTGGCTCCCGAAAGCCGGAGATTCCAATCGGAACGGCATGCAAGAGCCGGGAGCGGCGCTTTCAAAACATGCAAAATCTGATAGTGACTTACGACCGGGGCGCGGGGGCGCCCGGCACATCCACCGATAGACCGGAGACCGGCCAGGTCTTTGGCACGGGACGTTGCAGACAGGGGGCATTCATGCGTTTTCTGGCAGTTCTTTCGGTGGCGGTCGGCCTGGCTCTCGCGGGCTGTTCGCAGGTGGCGGAAAATGCCGCCAACCGGTCCTTCACCAGCTATGCGATGGGCCGTCCCTACGCGGAGGTGGCGAATGTCAACCAGTCGACCCTGGCGCGGCTTTCCGGCTCCGACGCGACGTTCGGGCCGATGATCGGCGCGACGCCGCTGAAAAACGGGATGACGATCTACCGGCATATCGCACCGGCTTCTAAAACCGAGTCCGGTTCGAGCTTCGGCGGGCTGGTCGGCCGCTCGACCGTGTCGCAGAACAACCGGCTTTCCTATTTCCTGGTCGGCGCCGACGGCATCGTCAAGGACTGGGCGACCGGCTCGGTACAAGGCAATGTCAGCGACTGCGTGCAGTATATCGGCGGCATCATCAACCGCTGCTCCGACATGCGCCAGGTCGAGGCCTCGCTTGCGCTCTACGACATGCGCGTGACGACAAAAGGCGGACAGCCGATCTCGGCCTGGGGAGAGCCGGCAGTACCCTCCGTACATCCGGCTGTGCCCGCGGCGCGCTGAGCAACCGGCTTTCGCAGGCAGCGCCCCTTGGCGGCGGCTTTTCCGATATTATCTCCGGTCATGGCATCCGCTTGTTTCAGACCAGGAGACCGACAATGACCGCCCCGCATCCCTCCAAGACGCATATCGGCAATCACAAGCTCCATCCCGAAACGCAGATGCTGAACTACGGCTACGACCCGGAGCTTTCCGAGGGTGCGGTCAAGCCGCCGGTCTTCCTCACCTCCACCTTCGTGTTCAAGTCCGCCGAGGAAGGCCGCGACTTCTTCGACTTCGTTTCCGGCCGCCGCGAACCGCCGGCGGGCACCGGGGCGGGGCTTGTCTATTCACGCTTCAACCATCCCAACAGCGAGATCGTCGAGGACCGGCTGGCGGTCTATGAGCGCACCGAGAGCTGCGTGCTGTTTTCCTCCGGCATGTCGGCGATCGCCACGACGCTGATGGCGTTCGTGCGCCCCGGCGACAGCGTGCTGCACTCGCAACCGCTTTACGGAGGCACCGAAACGCTGCTTTCGAAAACCTTCCTCAACATGGGCGTCGCGGCGGTCGGGTTCGCGGACGGGGTCAACGAGCAGTCGGTGACGGCGGCGGCCGAGGAGGCGATGGGCAAGGGCCGCGTCTCGGTGATCCTGATCGAGACGCCGGCGAACCCGACCAACAGCCTGGTGGACGTGGCGATGATCCGCCGGGTGGCGGAGGCGATCGGCGAAAAACAGGGGCACCGTCCGGTGATCGCCTGCGACAACACGCTGCTCGGCCCGGTCTTCCAGCGGCCGATCGAGCACGGGGCGGATATCTCGCTCTATTCGCTGACCAAATATGTCGGCGGCCATTCGGACCTGATCGCCGGCGCCGCACTCGGCTCCAAGGCGGTGATGAAACAGGTGAAGGCGTTGCGCGGGGCGATCGGCACGCAGCTCGACCCGCATTCCTGCTGGATGCTCGGCCGCAGCCTGGAGACGCTGTCGATCCGCATGGAAAAGGCCAATACCAACGCGCTGGCCGTCGCCGATTTCCTGCGCGGGCACCCGAATGTCGAGACCATCCACTACCTGCCCTATCACGACCCGGCAGCGCCGGTCGGCCAGGTGTTTGCGGCGCAATGCAGCGGCGGCGGCTCGACCTTTTCCTTCGACATCAGGGGCGGCCAGCCGGCCTCGTTCCGGTTCCTGAACGCGCTACAGATCTTCAAGCTGGCGGTGAGCCTCGGGGGCACGGAATCGCTCGCCAGCCACCCGGCGACCATGACCCATTCCGGCGTACCCGCCGAGGTGCGCCAGAGGATCGGCGTGCTCGATTCGACCATCCGCCTGTCGATCGGCATAGAACACCCCGACGACCTGATCGCCGACCTGACGATCGCGCTCGACAAGGCGTGACGGGCGGACGTTCGCGCCTGGAACCGGCCGGCGTCGGGGCCGTCATTCGCCTGGGCCTCCGGCCTGCCGCCTGCCACCCTATTTCGGCTCGTCATCGCCCTCGCCGCCGAGCCGCCTCATGCCCACCAGCACCACCCGGTAACGGGCACCGCCAAGGCCGATACGGGGCGGAAAGGCGCCGTGGTAACTTGGCTTGGCGCGATGCGCTTCCGCAAGGAACCCTCTGCAGGCCTGGCCCGGCGGCAGGAAGAACGGTCGCAGTCTTCCAGAAGTCGAGATAGGACTTGAAAACTGGTGAGCTTCTGGACCTCGCGGGATTTCCGGCGTTTGGGCAACGCGTTAAACTCGGCCGAGGTTAACCCCGCCCGGTAGGATTTTTGTCCTCCTGGAAAAGGCGCCAGCAATCCAATAGTTGGCGTTTCGTGACCGCAGCCCTCGCGCCATTCCTCGTTGGTCTTCGAACGATGGTCACCAACGTTTCTGAGTTGAGCCGTCATGAGCAAACGCACTCCGTCCACCCGCGGATGAAGCCGTGCGCCCGGTCGATGCCCGCATGGTTCTTGTAGCTGAACATCGGAATGGTGATGTCGTGCTGCCGGGTCGCTGTTGATGTCGGCGTTTCTGTCGGTTGCTTCGCCCTGGAATACTTCACCGTCCAACGGGCGTCACGATCCTTCTGTGCGAGCTTGGCGGGCTTGTCCTCCAGCCCTTGGGGATCTCACCCGCTTTCTCGTCCTGGCTATTGTGCTGCTTAGAAGCCTGATGATCGTCGCGTCAACGATCTGGCCCTGCTTGGCCAGATAGCCGGACCGCGACAGATGTTTGTCGAAACGGCGAACAAGATTATCGATGGCACCGGCCCTGCACCAGGCTTTCCCGAAACAGCCAGATCGTCTTGGCTTCGGGCATCTTCTCGGACAAGAACAGGCCCAGGAACCGCATGAACCGGTCTGGATTACGAACGCTGCTTGATCGTCGGAGAGATCGCAGACCGCCTGCAGCACCAGGACCTTGAACACCAAAAACCGAGGGGAAAGCAGGTCGACAGCCCTTCAATCCGTCGGATCGCTTGAGTGCCTTCGCCAAAGGCTTCTCGAACACAGCGCAAGGGCAATCCCGTTGAACCTCTCAAGCGGATCTCCTACCGCACCCCAACGCTCGTCCAGATCCCAAAGCCAGGCTGTCCCCGCATCATCCGTTCCCTACAAATCACACTGCCGGAATGACCGACGAATTCCGCAAAAAGAGGAGGTTTTTTGAGGTGTGCGACTGTCGCCGAGGCAGTGAAATCCGCCGAAGGTATTTCGATGCCCTGGAGGCGATAATTGAAGAAAGGAGGGGGCCGATGGCGACCTCGCCGGGGGAAGGATAAAGGCTCATCGGGGGCGGCAGCTATTTTTACTAGGAGGAATATCGGGCATAGATGGGTTGACTATCAGGATGAATTTGTCAAAAACGAAAGCAGACCTTGATCAGAGCTTCAACGTTACGATGCCAGACTTATGATTTCATCGGCGGTTCTATTGGCGATGTGCAGATGAGAAATCGAGCTGCGGACGGACTGCGAGGGATAGCCTCCCTGGTTGTGGCTCTCTCTCACTTTGTTCATGCTTTCTGGCCTGGGCTAATGCGAAACGACTACCCAGTCCCAGAACTAAATGTGCAGCGAATGACCCTTATTGAGAGCGTCCTCGCCAGTCCGCCAGCAGCCATTTTTTTCAATGGCCACTTCGCGGTTCTGATATTCTTTGTACTTTCCGGCTTTGTCCTAAGCAAGCCGGCCATCGACGGAGAGTACGGGAGCGTCCGTTCGCGTGCTTGGGGAAGATATTTTAGGCTCAACATCCCAATTGCCGTCGCAAGCCTCTTGTCTTGGGCCATTTTGACGGCGGGTCTTAATTGGAACCATGAAGCGGCTATGATTTCGTCGTCGCAATGGTTCGGAGAATATTTTCAGCGCGAAGTTTCGCTCCTAACTTTGTTAAAAACGAGTCTATATGCTGGTCTGATGGGATCGACGGTTTTAATACCGCCTGTCTGGTCGTTGAAAGTCGAATTCCTCGGATCGCTGCTATTGCTTGGCACTCTGGCTCTTTCCCCATCGAGAGAAGGCAATCTTCCATCTTTGGCCATTTGTTCGCTGGGTATCATCATTTTCAAACCAAGCGACTTCATCTTCTTCTTGTGTTTTTTTGCCGGCGCTATGCTGAATTACGTGCGCGTGTCAGTTTTGGTCGGTGTTGGTTGTGCTGTCCTCGGTTTGATGCTGGGCGCCTATCGATCGAGCAGTGGACTGTTTTTATGGGTTCCAACCTTCTCTGCAGCTACCACCACGGCCTACAATGCAGTTGGCGCTGTCCTTTTGGTGGCAGCAGTATGCAGGGCAGGCACTGCTCGAATGCTTCTAGAGTCTCCCATCCCGCAATTCTTGGGAAAAATCTCGTACTCGTTATACCTGATTCACTTCATAATTCTCTGTTCAGCCGCCAGCTATACTATTGTGTTACTTGGGGCAGATCCTTTTGGACTTACCATCTCGCTGGCTGTATACTTACTTGCGACCATCATTGCGTCAGCGTTTTTTACGAGATATATCGATAGCTATGCTATCAAATCCGGTCATAAATTCTCCCGCTTTTTGGGATTACCGGATAAGTTAAATCGAAGTGAGGGCCAGCCACCATCTTTAAAGGACAACTCGATGTTAGGCATAGAAAGTAAATCTCTGAGAACACGAGCATTGATCAGCCGTCTTGGGGATGCGAGGCAAGAAACATCCCGCGATTGACGGGTTGGGTTTTGATCGCGATGTGTTTGCTGGAATGTTATGGGGTTGGATATGCAGACTGCGCCCTTTGGTAAATTGGAGACGTCGAGACACCTAAAGCGGCTGGAAGACGAGTCAATCTTCATAATGCGCGAGGTGGCGGCCGAGTTCAAAAACCCGGTGATGCTCTATTCGATTGGTAAGGATTCGTCGGTAATGCTGCATTTGGCCGTGAAGGCATTTTATCCTTCCAAGCCGCCGTTTCCGCTCCTGCACATCGACACGACCTGGAAGTTTCGAGAAATGATTGACTTCCGCGACGGCCTAGTGGCGGAGCGAGGTCTGACCTTGATCAAGCATACCAATCCAGAAGGGCTGCGCGACAGCATTAATCCATTCGAACATGGATCAAACATTTATACCAATATTATGAAGACAGATGCGCTGCGGCAGGCGCTTGATGCGGGAGGCTTCGACGCGGCCTTCGGTGGCGCTCGTCGCGATGAGGAGAAAAGCCGTGCCAAGGAGCGCATCTTTTCCTTTCGCACCGCCAACCACGGCTGGGATCCAAAGAACCAGCGTCCCGAACTCTGGAATCTCTACAATACCCGCGTGAGGCCAGGCGAGTCTATTAGGGTCTTTCCGCTGTCGAACTGGACGGAGCTCGACATCTGGCAATATATCCTGCTCGAGCACATTCCGATCGTTCCTCTCTATTTCGCCGCCGAACGCCCCGTCGTCGAACGGGGCGGGCAGTGGATCATGGTCGATGACAAACGGCTGCCACTGCAGCCGGGTGAAAAGCCGCAGATGAAATCAATTCGCTTTCGTACCCTCGGTTGCTACCCGCTAACGGCCGCCGTCGTGTCGGATGCGGTCACCGTCGAGGAAATCGTCGCGGAGATGCTCATAGCGCGCACTTCTGAACGCTCAGGGCGGCTGATCGACCATGACGACCAAGGCTCGATGGAAAGAAAAAAGCGCCAAGGATATTTCTGATGAAGGCGCGTGCTGATGTGAAACCTGGGGCTCTCGCCAAATATCTGGCCACGCAGGACAATAAAGATCTTCTGCGCTTCCTTACCTGTGGCAGTGTCGACGACGGAAAGTCGACGCTGATCGGCCGCCTACTCTACGATACCAAGCTAATCTTCGAGGACCAACTCGCTGGTCTCGAACGGGATTCGAAAAGGTTCGGCACGACGGGCAAGGACTTGGACCTCGCCCTTTTGGTTGATGGCCTGCAAGCCGAGCGCGAACAGGGTATCACGATCGACGTCGCCTATCGCTTCCTCACTACCGGCAAGCGAAAGTTTATTGTCGCCGATACGCCCGGCCACGAGCAGTACACCCGGAACATGGCGACTGGCGCGTCGAACTCCGATCTTGCCGTTATACTCATCGACGCGCGCAAGGGCATTCTTTCCCAGACGCGACGCCATTCCTTTATCGTGTCGCTGCTCGGGATCCGGCACGTCGTGCTGGCCGTCAACAAGATCGATCTTGTTGACTACAGCCAAGAGGTTTTCGATGGGATCGTGGCCGATTACCGAAACTTTGCCTCGGACTTCGGCTTTCAGACGCAGCAAGCGATCCCGGTATCGGCGCGCTATGGAGATAATGTTCTTACCCGTAGTGTCAACATGCCCTGGTACGAAGGCCCCACCTTGGTCGAGCAGCTGGAAACCGTTGATGTTTCCTACCAACCGGCGGATATGCCTTTCCGTTTTCAAGTCCAGTGGGTGAACCGACCAAACCTCGACTTCCGGGGTTTTTCCGGCACCGTTGCATCCGGTACCGTTTACCTGGGCGACGAACTGACTGTTGCCGCATCAGGTAAGGGTGCCAGGGTCAAATCCATCGTTACCTATGATGGAGAACTGCCCCTCGCCACTGCTGGCCAAGCCGTCACGCTGAGGCTGGACGATGAGATCGACGCTTCGCGCGGCGATGTGCTCTGTCCACCAACATCGCGTCCCGAAGTGGCCGACCAGTTCCAGGCGCGGTTGATATGGATGAACGAGCAAGCGCTGATCCCCGGCCGTCGGCTCCTGATCAAGATTGGAACGCAAACCGTCTCAGCGTCCGTAACGGACATTCGCTACAAGATCGACGTAAATACATTCGCCCGGCTTGCGGCGAAGACACTCCAGCTTAATGATGTGGCCGTCGTGAATATCGCCACCAGCGAACCCGTCGCCTATGACTCCTATCTCGCCAATCGTGCGATGGGTGCCTTCATCGTCATCGACCGGGTGAGCAACATGACGCTCGGCGCCGGCATGGTCGACCACGGACTTTGGCGCGCGACGAATGTCCATTGGCAGGCGATAACGGTTTCTAAGGAGACACGTGCCGAAATCAAAGGCCAGAAACCAATAGTTCTCTGGTTCACGGGGCTTTCCGGGGCCGGCAAGTCGACTATCGCTAACTTAGTAGAAAAGAAACTGCTTGGTCTCGGCCACCACACCTATCTGCTGGACGGCGACAACGTGCGACACGGCTTGAATAAGGATCTCGGCTTCACGGATTCCGACCGCGTCGAAAACATCCGCCGTGTCGCGGAGGTGGCGAAGCTCATGGCAGACGCCGGCATCATCACGCTGGTTTCCTTCATTTCGCCCTTCCGCGCCGAGCGCCAGTTGGCACGCGAGCTGGTGACTGGTAACGAGTTCGTAGAAATTTACGTCTCTACGCCCCCTTCTGTCGCCGAAGAGCGCGATCCAAAAGGACTATACGCAAAAGCTCGCCGGGGCGAGCTCAAAAACTTCACTGGTATTGATAGTGTCTACGAGATTCCGGAGAATCCCGAACTTGTGCTAGATACAACTACCCGAAGCGCAGAAGATCTATCTGAAGACATATTGGCTTTTATCGCTAGCCGTATTAGATATACCTAAGATTTGCCTGACCTTGTTACTTTCTTGTCATTAATGATCCCACCCGACTATATTAAGGCAATTCTCCTGATTGGAATTGGGCAAGCGCCAGTACTTCATCGTAAGTCAGACGTTTAGAAATTTCATTCCTAAGTTTTTCGACAATTTTCCGATCCCGCGTTGCACGACCGGGGCGCTGAAGACTATCAAACGAGAGCAACAATGTTTCTGCAACTTCTGCTTCACTTGGGATGGTACTAAATCCCATCAACTGGAGTAGCTTCGCAGGGACGCCTGAATTTGGGCGGATGAAATCCTCATAACGTACGTGGATACGCTTGCGATCATGCATAGCGCGAAATACAAAAACTGAGCCTAAGTAATCATCTACAGCTTGCCGTACAGCGAAAAAGGGTTTTACCCCTTTTCTAAAAATACGAGGAGTTACCATACTATAAATTTGCGACGTAATTGCTTCAACCGGGTCTCTGGTGATGAGGATTATCCCGGCTTCTGCTTCCTGAGCGTCGTGCTTAATAAATTCGCGAGGAAAATGCGATTTCCTGCCAATGCATTGCTGATCGCGAATTTTGATCAGATCCAGACTTAGATTTGGCGCTCTGAGATAAATCGGTGGGTCATCTCTTTCCGCTCCAGGACATCCGAGTGTAGGCCTCCCGCTAAAGCGCTCAACGACTGCACGAACGGCATGGTTGCCGCTTCTAGGGTATGAAATGATATGCCAGCAATTACAGTGTGTCATGATGTCGGTGAAGGTACCTGAGGCTTTGGGTTCTGCCATCGATTATGGCAGATCGATCATATATCGGCACATTCTCTGAGGCAACAGGCAGCACCATCCCCACCTTCAACCGGGGAGTGATTGGCTGCTCCATATTCCCTCAGGCTAAACAAACCGAAAATCGTTCGACTGTAATGTGTTCACAGCCACGTTCCTCAGGGTGATCGAGTTTTCTGCATCAGCTCTGATAATCTTATCCGCGCACCTGGACTGCGACGACGCAGCTAGCAATGCGGCCCAGTCCAAAAATACCGCATGACCCACCTTGATCACATCATGAGCAGTTCCAACCGCGGCGAAATTCGTGATCGTGTCGTGCCCGAACCGGCCGTGTAGACGAATAGGTCCGAAGCAGCGCCGCCCGTTAGAATATCGTTTCCGGCACCACCCGTGAGAGTATTCACGCCAGCCCCGCCAACGATGATATTGTCGAGTGCGTTACCTGGGCCCGTAAACGCCGTTGCTCGACCACCAACCATCGTATCTATCCATACCGGCGCCACCATCCTGGATGTCATTGCCGGCTCCAGAAGCCGAGACTAGGTCGTGAAATACTAGTGAGCTTCTGGACCTCGCGGGATTGCCGGCGTTTCGCCAACGCGTTGAATCGGCCCAAGTCAATCCGGGCCGGTAGGGCTCTTTGTCCTTCCTCGAAGAGGCGCCAGCACTCCAACAGTTGGCGTTCGGCGACCGCCTTCATTGCATGGCGGGATGCCGCGTTGAACTACTTGTTCCAGAAGGTCGCCGCCGACGAGGTCGGCGAAGCGACGCCGTCGACCATTGAAGACCTCATCAGCGGCGTAGCGCCGATCGCCTTGCCGAGCTTGTGGGAAGAACAGTTGCCGATGCAAGGGCCTGCGCCGGTCCGCCGTGGTGCAGGCCCCAACCCGACACAGAACAAACAGGCTCAAAAAGAAGAGGGCCCGTCCATTTTTCCCGTACGAGCCCTCGACAGTCTCTTGGCGGCGGGAACATCGCAGATAACCTGAGATAGGTCATCCTCCGTTCAGGTTACGCCAAATGACGTAATCTCGCTCGCCGGCATGCCGGTCTGGTGGCTCCCAGCCGCCGCGAGCAGGCGGCATATACCTCACCTCAAGGGTTCCTATGCCTTCCGCGGACTGGTATTCACGTAGTTGCATACGCCCTGCTTCTTTTGGTGACTGCAGATACGAACGCGGCGCCAACCAGTATCTTGGCCAAGACCTTCATACCGCGAGTCACGGAGGCATAAGGAATAGGTTGTGCGAGCAGAGAGATTGCGTGACACATGAAGATTCTGATTATCGGTGGATACGGCGTTTTCGGTGGCCGTCTGGCGGAACTGTTGTCCGATATCCCGGAGATCGATCTTCTAATCTGCGGTCGCGACCTTAACCGCGCCGAAGCGTTCTGCGCCCGTTACAAGGGGGAGGCTCGGGTTCGTCCACTTGCGCTCGATCGTGGGGACATCGTAGCGGTTCTGCACGCGCAGCAACCTGCTCTGGTCGTCGATGCCTCCGGGCCGTTCCAAGACTACGGCGCCGATTGCTATCGCGTGATCTCAGCCTGCATAGATGCCGGCATCAACTATCTCGATTTTGCCGATGCTGCCGATTTCGTGTTCGGGGTGTCCCAGTTCGATAGCAAGGCAAAGGCGGCAGGAGTATTCATACTTTCCGGCGTGAGCAGCTTCCCGGTTCTGACGGCCGCCGTTCTGCGCGAGATGGCGAAGACGATGAGTATCACCTCCGTCGAAGGCGGCATTGCACCATCACCTTATGCCGGGATCGGGCTCAATGTGATGCGTGCGGTCGCCGGCTATGCCGGCGCGCCGGTGAAATTGCAGCGATATGGACAGGAATCGCAGGGGATCGGGCTGGCGGAGAGCATGCGCTACACCATCGCGGTCCCAGGCCATTTGCCGCTCCGCAACACCCATTTCTCTCTGGTTGATGTACCGGACCTGCGGGTCATTCCGCCCGAGCACCCGGCAATGACAGATATCTGGATGGGAGCTGGCCCTGTTCCGGAGATTCTGCACCGCGCCCTCAATTTGCTGGCGAAGGCGCGAGCCAGATTGGGTCTGCCCTCACTAGCGCCGTTCTCGCGGCTTTTCTACGCGGTGCTCAATCGGATGCGGTTCGGCGAGCATCGTGGCGGCATGTTCGTGCGCGCGAGAGGGTGTGCAGGCGGCAGCGCCATCGAGCGAAGTTGGCATCTGCTCGCAGAGGGTGACGACGGCCCCTATATCCCGTCCATGGCGATCGAGGCGGTGATCCGCAAGCTGCTGGCTGGCGAATTCCCGTCGGCTGGAGCAAGATCAGGTGTTCGCGCACTTGAACTTGCCGACTATGACGCTTTGTTCCAGGGTCGGAAGATCTTTACCGGGTTTCGGGACGATGAGGCCAATGTCGCGCTTTACCGCAGGATCCTTGGATCAACCTTCGGCGCGCTTCCACCCCGTCTCCAGGGACTGCATGGGAGTAGGACGGCTCGACATTGGTGCGGCTTTGCAGAGGTGCGACGGGGCCGAGGCCTGGTGGCCGCACTCGTTTCGGCCCTTGTCGGGTTTCCGAAGACCGCGTCCGGAGTGCCGATCACGGTAACCTTCTCGCCGGAGGAAGGTGCCGAACGCTGGACACGCAGCTTCAGTGGCAAATCGTTTTCGTCGGTGCAGTCGCCGGGTGCCGGAAAGGATGAGCATCTTCTGGTGGAACGATTCGGGATTGCGTCCTTTGCACTTGCCCTGGTGGTCGAGGGCGACAGCTTGTTCTTTGTGCCGAGACGATGGTCCATCTTAGGATGTCCGATGCCCCGCTTTCTGCTACCTTCCGGGCGGAGCCTCGAGTCCGAAAAGGATGGGCAATTCTGCTTTGAGGTGGAAATTAAAATGCCGCTGATTGGCCCAATCATAGCGTACGAGGGGCGGCTCAACTCTTCTGATCCGACGTAATTACCGACGCGCAGGTAGCGTCAAAACCGCACGGACGGCCAGAATGCAGAGACTTACTACCGGCAACATACCGTAACTTATGCCAACTATGACGTCGTCAACCCGATACTCACCGGAAAAGGCTCGCGGAAGCCTATAGTCTGTGAAATCATAAGTTAGAAAACACGGAGACTCTCCTGTACCAAGGACGCCCCAGACCAGCCTCCAATTTGTTGCCAAAATCAGAACGCAGATACAGAAGCCCAAAGCTATTCCGCGGAGACCTGAGGCGGCTGCGCCACCCTTACTAGCATAATTCATCTCGCGGATGTTGACGCACCAATGTCCCAAGAAGAACAATAAACTTAATCTCGCACCGACTGCGAACGCGTCGATACTACCTTGAGTGCATGTCTCCGAATATCCGAGTAACTGCAGTATGAAGCCAACCAATAGAACTCCGTTCGAAAGCCAATTCATCCAAAGGATTCCGCAGGCGTTTGTGCGAGAATTTTGTGGATCGGCATTGCCCTCCCCAGGATGCTTGGCTGCCGATGGCGGTTTCCTAGTTTAACCCACCAGTCAAATCCCAAGGCTGCTGAGTTGAAACAAGTCATCTAATAAAGGGCTCCAGCGCGTTCCTCGAGTTCAGAAAATTCAATATCCATGCCGGCAGTTATTGCCGCGGGGCCTCATGAAGGTCAATCGACCTTCTTGCCGGCGACGCGCGTTACGGACCTGAAGATCCTGAGTAGTCCGGCGCCTTATCCCATGCGAGCTACGGTGAGCAACGAGGGCATGGTATGCCAGCGGCGGCGCACGCGCATCCGTGTGTTCCCGGGAATGGCTTTGTTGGGTGAGACTAGCATACCCACCCGGTGTCGCGGCAGTCTTTGCATGTCGGCATGACCCCTATGCTCTTGCACGGGATAGTTTAAGGATAGCAGTTTTACTGCCCATCGAATGTCGACGCCAGAGGTTGCAATGTCAGGGATTTTTAAGTCAATGAAGCGTGTGCTGACCGGGCGGGTAGTCCGGCGCACGGACCTTCATATTATGAACGACACGTGCTCGATATCTCTCCGCATGAAACGTGATAGCGACGGCGTCTATGTCGTGCTCGCGTGTACCTCTGCCGGCAACCGGCAGTATTACCCCTTCGAGAGGAGTGAATTCGAGACCTTTGTCGCCGCTGCTATCGAAATCAAAGACGCGCTAGATTCCGACATAGCTCAGGATCAAGTCTAGACGCAGCACCTTCCGGGAGGCGTCCATCGGCGCCGTGGAGACATCCTTTCAACGTCCAGCTAGACTGAAGTCAGGCACGCAGGCCACTGGAAGGGAAACATGTCCAACGTCGTATCGCTCAGGCCAAAGCGCGTGCGCGCACCAAAGCGTATAGGCGCATATTTCCAGCTAGGGCCAACTTACTCAGGCGGCTCTCATGGCCTTGAACTTGAGAACAGAGATAAGCTTATCATCCCTCCACGTGTACTGCTCGGACCGGGATCAGGCCAAAAATATGGCTTCCCAGCGTTTCCGGAGATTCCGAGATTCCGACCCGAAAAGAATGGATATGATCGCCCGCCAAAGGACCTTGAAGAGTTTAATTTCTATTGGATTATCTCGCAACGCTTCAGGGACGTGCTGGAGAAAATCGACGCAGCCGGTGTTTCATTTGCCGATTGCGAAGTTTTTCACATCAGCGGAAAACCGGTCGAGCCGAAACACTACCTGTGTGATGTTATCAGGGAAGTCGACGCACTCGACGAGACGGCCTCTAAAGTAGGATACGAGGTCATCGAAGACGTGAGATACTACACTCTGGCGGGCGACCCTGAAGTCTCGTTTAAGCGGGAAGCGTTGGGAGACGCTCACATCTTCCGACAGAAAGACATGCCCGGCGCGCGCCTGACTGCGGATCCCAAGCTCCGTATCCTCAACGAGCGAGGCTTTTTTGCTTTCATTCCGCGGCCCACCGGACCTGAATGCCGCGATAGGTCTCCAGCCGATGCTCCTGCAGAACCAGTCGGTCTTCGACTTGTCGCGCTCGAAGCCGAACCCTCCCCATTCCTTGCAACCACGATGCTCGCATCAGTGCTCGAAATGTACCGGGGCGGACGAACAGGTGGCCGTCCGTCATCCGGGGACGCAGGTCAAGGCTCGCTGTCGCACATTGGAACTTCGCCCCACTCCTCCCGGCAGGATCCCGCGGAGAGTCCGAGCGGAAATCATGTAAACTGGAAATCCCCCGACTGAAGGCTTGATAAGAGCACGTTCTGTAGCGTGATGGTATTGTCCGCATCGGCCGTAATGAGCGTATCGCCTCCGGATTGGTTGGATGCGGCGAGAAGCGACGCCCAATCGGCAAAGATGCTGTCATCGATCTTGATCGTGTCATGCGCCGTGCCGGTTGCCACGAAATTGGTGATCGTATCGTGCCCCCAGTCTGGCAGATACACGAAGAAGTCTGCGGCCGCTCCACCAGTGAGAGTATCGTTGCCTGCGCCACCCGTTAGCGTGTTGGAGCCCGCGCCGCCGACGATAAGGTTGTCGAGTTCGTTACCGATACCCGTGAATGCTGCCTTGCCCGTATAAGTGAGGTTTTCCACATCACCAATGGTGCCCAATGTGTAGCTGGCAAGAGACACCCTCACGGTATCGATACCTTCATCAGCGTTTTCGGTGACGGTATCGCCAGCGTTGTCAACCACATAGGTGTCGTCGCCGCTGCCGCCGACCAGCGTATCGGCGCCGGCCCCGCCGTTCAGCGTGTCATTGCCCGCCCCACCGGTGATCGTGTTGGCAAGCCCATTGCCGGTGCCGGTGAAGTTTTCAGATCCCGTGTAGGTGAGATTCTCGATATTCGCCAATGCAGCAATCGAGTAGGTAGCGAGCGACATCCGGATCTCGTCCGTGCCGGCGCTGGCTGCCTCCGTAACCACATCGGTCGCCATGTCGACGATGTAGATATCGTTGCCGAGCCCGCCGACCAAGGTATCGGCGCCGGCGCCACCATCCAGGATATCGTTGCCGGCGCCGGCAATAAGGGTATTCTTCTGCGAATTGCCGATGGCGCTGAAGTTGCCAGCACCGGCAAAGGTCAGATTCTCGACATTCGAGAATGGCACGAGAGAGTAGCTCGTGAGCGTCGTCTTGATAAGGTCAATGCCTCCTCCGACATCTTCGATCACCAGATCGTCGACATTGTCGACAGTGTACGTGTCGTTCGCGCGACCACCCCGCAGCACATCCACCCCAGCACCGCCATCAAGCGTATTCGCAGCCAGGAGAGAGCCCGCGATGATATTGTCCAATGCATTGCCCGTACCGGAAAACGCCGCAGTTCCAGTGTAGGTCAGGTTTTCGATATTCGCCTTGGATGCAAGAGAGTAGGCAGCCAGCGCGGTCCTGACGGTATCGATGCCTTCGTCGGCGTTTTCGGTGACGACGTCGGCGCCATTGTCGACGATGTAGGTGTCGTCGCCGGTGCCGCCGATCAGGATATCGGCGCCGGCCTTGCCGTCCAGCGTGTCGTCGCCACCGCCACCCGACAGCGTGTCGACGGCTGCCCCGCCGGTGATCGTGTTGTTGAGGGCATTGCCCGTCCCGGCAAACGCCACCGTGCCGGTGTAGGTCAGGTTCTCGACATTGTCGGCAAGCGTATAGCTCGCCAGCGCCGTCCTAGCCGTATCGGTGCCCTCGTTGGTATTCTCGGTGACGACGTCGGCGGCATTGTCGACCACATAGATGTCGTTGCCGCTGCCGCCGATCAGCGTGTCGGCGCCGGCCCCGCCGTTCAGCGTGTCATTGCCCGCCCCGCCGGTGATCGTGTTGGCA
>NZ_PVBI01000031.1:0-18246 GCF_002968675.1 Neorhizobium sp. T25_13 | reverse complement strand
ACAAAAGCGCACCATCGATGACACCTGGCGTCACATCGGCAGACTGGTCGAAACAATCCTGCCCGACGAATGCGCCAACTATCTCACAAATGCAGGATATGCTTCCGTCAAAACATGAACCGCTCTAGTCGCCGCTCGCGAGCAGCTTGGCGCCGCCGGCCGCCTGGACGGCGCGGCTGCCGAACCGGATGCCGGCACGCAAGGCGGCTTCTTCCGATGCCTCGTTCAGCCAGGCATCGATAAAGCCGGCATTAAAGGCGTCGCCGGCGCCGGTCGTGTCGATCACCGGCACGGTTTCCGCCGGTGCATGCAGCATCCGGCCGTTGGACATCAGCCAGGCGCCTTCTGCACCACCCTTAAGGAGGACCAGCGGAAAGGCCAGCGACAGCTTGGCGAGCGCGACTTCCGGATCGGCCGACCCGGTGATCGCTTCAGCCTCTTCCAGATTGGGCAGGAACAGGTCGACGCCCTCGCAGGCCCGCAGCAGGCCGCGGTCATAGATCAGCGTCGCATCCCAGCTCGGATCGAGCGAAACGGTCAGGCCCTTTTCCTTGGCGCGGGAAACGAGGTCCGGGATCTCGTGCAGCGTCGCATATTCGGCGATATGCAGGTGGCGGGCTTCGTCCCAGTCGAGCGCGGCGTCGAGTGTGGCGGGCAGGGCAGGGCCGGCGCGGCGGGTGAGAAAGGCGCGGTCCTGGCCGACCACGGCCGCAACCGTCACCTGCGGGCCGGCATCCTGTGCATGTTCGATGAAGCGCAGGTCGACGCCGCTGTCCCGAATCTGCTCTTCGACCCCGGCCGACAGCGAATCCGTGCCGAGCCGCGCCGCGAGAGCCACCTTGCGGCCCGCATGGGCAAGATGGGCGGCCGCGATGAAGGCACCGCCGCCTGCCGCAATCTCCATGCCGCTGGCATAAATCTCGCGCCCGAGCACCGGCAGGTGGCCGAGGCCCGTGAAAATCAGGTCGCAATAGATCCGCCCGATGCTGAGCACCGCGGATCTTTTCTCTGCATGCGTCATCATGAACGGCCCAGAAATCTCTCTGTGCTGGCATCGAAGAGGTAGAGGTCGCCGGGAGCGGCTTCGCAGGTGAGCGTGCTTCCGACAGCCGGCACGAACTTTTCGCGCACGGTGGCGATGATCGATGTATCGGCCACGTCCAGATGCACTAGCGTTTCCGGCCCCAATGGCTCGACGGCCGAGACCGTTCCGGTCACCGTGAAGCCGCTGCCGCCGGTAACGGTGGCGTGGGCGATCAGGTCATGCGGGCGCACGCCGATCAGGATATCGCCGACCGGCGCCATTGCCGCACCCGAAGCGGTGCGGCGGCCACGCACGAGGTTCATCGACGGGCTGCCGATGAAGCGGGCGGTGAATACGTCGACCGGGCTGTCGTAAAGTTCCGAAGGCGTCCCGACCTGCAGGATAACGCCGTCCTTCATCACCACGATACGGTCGGCCATCGTCATGGCCTCGATCTGGTCATGGGTGACGTAGACGGTGGTGGTCTTCAGCTTTTGATGCAGCCGCTTGATCTCGATGCGCATCTGCGCACGAAGCTGGGCGTCGAGGTTCGAAAGCGGCTCGTCGAACAGGAAGGCGGAAGGGTCGCGCACCATGGCGCGGCCGATCGCGACGCGCTGGCGCTGGCCGCCGGAAAGTGCCGCCGGCCGGCGGTCGAGCAGGGCTTCGAGGCCGAGGATCTTGCCGGCCTCCTCGATGCGCTTGTCCTTTTCGGCCTTGTCGAGCTTCGAGGTATATAGTCCGAAACCGATGTTCTGGCGCACCGTCATATGCGGATAGATTGCATAGTTCTGGAAGACCATGGCGATATTGCGCTGCTTCGGCTCGCGCTCGTTGACGACTTCCGAGCCGATCTTCAGCGTACCGTCGGAGATTTCCTCGAGGCCTGCGATCATCCTGAGCGTCGTCGATTTGCCGCAGCCGGATGGGCCGACGAAGACGACGAATTCGCCATCGGCGATCTGGAGGTCGATCCCTTTGACGGCCTCGACCTTGCCGTAGCGCTTCACCAGTTTTTCAAGTTCGATCGTCGCCATCAGCGGGCTCCCGTCAGGGCAGTGAATTTCTGGTTCAGCTCAGTGGCTGCCTTCGCCTCATGGTCCGCGGCCTTCTTGGCCTCGGCTTCGAAGGCGGCCAGCTTGTCGCGATAGGCAGCGATTGCGGCCTGCATAGGCTCAGGCGCGGGACCGCCGAAACGGGCGCGCACGGCGACGAAATGTTCGGGCGAAACGATCTCCTTGAACTTCTGGAGATCGACGGAAGGCTTGCGGCCGGCCGAATGTTCGAAGGCCTTGAGGAAGGGCTCGTAGCCGTCATTGGGTAGATCACCCTTGGACGCGACGACGCTCTTTGCCGTCGCTGCGGCAATCTCATGGGCCGCGCGGAACGAAAGCCCTTCGATGCGCACCAACGAGTCGGCAAGCTCGGTAATGGTGATGCAGGACCGACGAATGTTCTGGTCGACGCGCTCCGGATCGATGCTGATCTGGGCGATCAACGCCGCAAGCAGATCGAGCACGCGGCCGGCCGAGGCGAAGGCCTCGTAGCCCATCCCTTGCGTTTCGCCCTCGCTGTCGTTCATGTCGGTGAACGGCGTGTTGTGCATCACGTCGAGCACGGTGCGGGCCCGGCCCATCGTCTGGCTGGCGAGATGGCGCAGATGCTCGATCGGCACCGGATTGCGCTTCTGCGGCATGATCGAGGAGATCTGCACCAGCGCGTTCGGCACGTAGATCTGCCCGACTTCGAAACTCGTCCAGAACTGAAAATCCTGGATCAGGCGGCCGAGATGCAGGAACATCAGTTCGATCGCCGAATAGGTGGACGTCGTGTAGTCGACCGCGGCGATGCAGGAATAGGAATTGCGCAGTGGCGCAGAAAAACCGAGCAACTCGGCGACCCTGGCGCGGTCGATCGGGAAGCCGGATGTGGTGATCGCGGCAGCACCCATCGGCGACAGATCGACGATTTTCCGAGCCTCGGCGAAACGCTCGATATCGCGGACAAGCACCTCGATCGCGGCCGAGAGATAGTGCCCGAACGTGGTCGGCTGGGCGGGCTGGCCGTGGGTATAGGCAACGATCAGCGTCGCCTTTTCGCGCTCGGCGGCATCGATCATCGTGGCAAGCAGCTTGCGGGCCTTGCCCATCAGCGCGTCGATCTTGTCCTTGAGACCAAGCTTGAAGAGCGTGTGGTCGATGTCGTTGCGCGAGCGGGCGGTATGCAGGCGCCCGGCGATATCGACGCCGATGCGGGCCTTCAGCTCCTTCTCGATCAGGAAGAAAAAGTCCTCCACCTCGCCGGTATAGACGAGCGTCGAGGGATCGATTTCCGTGTCGATTGCCTCCAATGCGCCGGCGATCTTGGCCGCGATTTCCTTGTCGAGAATGCCGGTCTCGACGAGCATGACGAGATGCGCGCGGTCGATCCTGCGGAAACCGTCGACGTGATGGCTCTTGGCGCCGTCGAAGAGCGGCCGGAGCACGGTTTCCTTGTAGACCGGATCGGGGAACGTGCTGGTGTCGGAAAGGCGCGGGTTGATGTCCGCCATGGGTTTATCCTTGCATTATCCCTTTAGGCCCGCCAGCATCACACCGCGGACGATGTAGCGCTGCAGGACGAGGAAGACGAGAAGGGTGGGAAGGGTGGCGATCGCAGCCCCCGTCATGATCATTTCCCACTGGATGGATTGCTCGACCGCGAAGCTCGAAAGCCCGACCGGCAGCGTATAGAGTTCCTTGCTGGTGGTGACGATCAGCGGCCAGAAGAACGCCGTCCAATTGCCGAGGAAGGTGAAGATCGCAAGCGCCGAAAGCGCCGGCGTCACCAGTGGCAGCGCCACTTTCCACCAGATCTGGAATTCGTTGAGCCCGTCGACGCGCGCCGCCTCGATGAAGTCGTTCGGCACGGTTTCGAAGAACTGCTTCATCAGGAAGGTGCCGAAGGCCGTCATCATGCCGGGAAACATGATGCCCCAGTAGCTGTCCAACCAGCCGAGCTGGCTCGACATCAGGTACCACGGGATGACCAGCATCTCGGTCGGGATCATCAGCGTCGAGAGGATCGCGAGGAAGATGAAATAGCGGCCGCGGAACTCGAACTTGGCGAGCGTATAGCCGACAAGGCTGTCGAAGAAGCAGTTCGACACGGTGACGATGACGGCGATCAGCGTCGAATTGAAGAACCAGCGCATGAACCGCCCGTCGGCGAGCACCGCGATATAGTTCGCAAGCGTCGGCGCCGCGGGAATGAGGCGCAGGTCGTAGATCTGGTCCGCCGTCTTCAGCGATGTCGAGAACATGAAGGCGAGCGGCGAGACCATGATCAGGCCGCCGATGAACAGCACCGTCCAGGTGACGATCAGGCCGGGGCGAACCCTGCCGTGGCTGAGGCGAGTGGCTTCGCTCATTTCTTTTCCCTCAGTATCCAGAGCTGCAGCAGCGATACGATCAGCAGGATGGTGAACAGCACCACCGTCTGCGCCGCGGCGTAACCCATCGCATAGGAGTTGAAGGCGGTCTGGTAGATCATCAGAACCAGCGGCTTGGTCGATCCGAGCGGTCCGCCGGGATCGTTGGTGGTCATGTTGTAGACCTGGTCGAAGATGCGCAGGAAGCCGATCGAGGAGAACACCACGAGGAAGACGGTGGTGGGTTTGAGGAGCGGCAGCGTGATCTTGCGAAGAATCGCCCACTCGCCGAGCCCGTCGATGCGCGCGGCTTCGTAGAACGTGCCCGGAATGGCGCGCAGGCCCGCCATGAAGATGATGATCTGGAAGCCGAGGCCTGCCCAGATCGCCGTCACCATGATGGAGAACAGCGCCTGGTCGGTCGAGCGGATGAAGGGCTGCTGCGGAATGCCGAGCATGCCGAACACGTCGTTGATGATGCCGATCGGCGGCGGCTGGTAGAACCAGCGCCAGACCCAGGCCATCGCCGCGGCGGTGGTCAGGAACGGCAGGAAATACAGCGCCCGGATGAAACTGTGCATGAAGCGGACGCGATCGAGAAAGAAGGCGATCGTGAAGGCGACGACCAGGCTGATCGGCGTGCCGACGATCAGGTAGGTGAACGTGTTCTTGAACACCTTCCAGAACTGCGGGTCCTTGAAGAGCTTGATATAGTTGGCGAAGCCGATGAACTTCGCCGGCCGCAGCAGGTCCCAGTTGGTAAACGACAGGTAGAAGGCCTGGAACGTCGGATAAAAGCGGATGATCGCGTAGAAGAGGATCGGCAGGGCAAGGAAACTCCAGACCCAGACGAGGCGTCGCGTCCGCATGGAAAAGCGGTCGCCAAAGGATGTCCCTTGGGATCCGCCGGGGCGGCCGGACGCCGCCCCCTGCTGTTCAATCGCTGCCATGACCGGCTCCGGACCTTACGGCTTGGCCGCGTCGATGATTTCCTGCTCGGCTGCGGCGGCCTGCTTGATCGAGTCCTCGACGGACTGACCCTGAAGCAGCACGCGGTTTGCCATGTCGATGGCGTTCTGGCGCTGGGCCTGCTCATCCATGAACAGGGTGGTGTGTGCGTATTCCAGGCCCTTCAGGAACGGTGCGTAGATCGGGTCCTTCAGGTTGGCCTCGGTCAGCGCTGCAGAGCGGAGCGCCGGCAGTTCGCCGACGGTCTTCAGCCAGATCTCCATGGCGGCCGGAGAGGTGATGTAGGCCAGGAACTTCTTGGACGCTTCGAGTTCCTCGCCCTTCGCCTTGGCGCTGATGCCGTTGGCGAAATAGCTGGCATAGTTGGAGCGCACGCCTTGAGCATTGGCCGGCAGTTCGGTCACGCCCCATTCGAAGTCCTTGATGCTCTTGAAGGCGCCGAGGCGGAAGGTGCCGTCGATGGTCATGCCGGCCTTGCCGCCGCGGAAGGCCGCCTGGCCTTCGTCCATGAAGCCGGCGGCGCCGATCTTCTTTTCGAGCTGCAGGCTGGTGTAGAACTTCAGGGCCTTGACGCCCGCTTCGCTGTTATAGGCGACCTTCTGGTCGTTGTCGGTATAGGGCACGCCGCCGAACTGGCGGATCAGCACTTCACGCCACCACTGGTGATCCTGGCCGCCCATGTCGAGCGTCGAACCTTCGACGAGAAGGTTACCCGAAGCATCGCGCTTGGCGATCTTCTGGGCGGCAGCGACATATTCGTCGAGCGTTTTCGGCGGGTTGTTCGGGTCGAGGCCGGCCTCGGTGAAGAGCTTCTTGTTGTAGAACAGGGCAAGCGAGCGCACGGCGGTCGGCAGGCCGTAATAATCGTCGCCACGCTTCATGGCCTTGACGATCGGGAAGAACTCGCTTTCGATCTTGGCATGCGGGAAGGCATCCTTCGGCAGCGGGGCGAGAAGGCCGCCGGCGACGAACTTGTCGAGCCAGCCGTAGAACAGCTGCATCACGTCGGGACCGTTGCCGGCCATGTTGGCGGCGATCACGCGCGTCTGGTAGTCGGCATAGGGAAAGGTGACCTGCTTGACCGTGATGCCCGGATTGGCCTTCTGGAACTCGGTGATGAGCTGGTCCATCGCCTTCACACGCGTCTCGAAGACATACTGCCAGTATTCGATTTCGACCGCCTGCGCGGCATTGAATGCGAATGTGCTGAAACCGGCGACGAGACCGGCGAACAAAGTTGCCTTGCGCATGTGAGCCTCCATTTGCCCCGCCGGGTGCTCCGGTCTTGGGGACTGATTGTTCCCTGCATTCGGATGCGACCGCAGCCCGACGCGTTTATTGGTTTCCGGGGAGGCGAACCTCCCTTTGACGTGCTGCGGCGCTTTGCCCCAGCCCTACCCCTTACGGTTTCCTGAGTGAGGTCTTTTGTCAATAAGATAATTTACTTGAATTATTCTATTGCCGGATGCGGTTTCCCGGCGTTATGAATTCTGCCAACCGAAGGTGGGCGAAATGACCATACACACGATCGGCACACACCCGGTGGCTATCGGCAAGAACCCTGAACGCAGCCGCGAACACAACCGCCGCGTCGTGCTGGATGTGGTGCGCCGCCACGGTTCGCTCGGCCGCGCCCATATCGCCAAGCTCACCCATCTGACGCCCCAGGCCGTCGCCAACATTGTCGACGACCTGGCGGGCGAGGGGCTGCTGATGGAAATGGGCCGGCTGAAATCCGGCCGCGGCCAGCCGCCCATTCAGTTTGCGGTCAATCCCGAGGGCGGCGCCACCATCGGCGTCGAGATCGCCGCCGACCATATGGTGACGGTGGCGCTCGATCTGTCCGGCGGGCTCAGGGCAAAGCGCATCACGCCGCTGAAGGACACGACTCCCGGGCATATCCTCCCCGCTTTCGCAGCCGAGCTTGCCGCGGTCACGGAACTGGTCGGCGCAAAGCTGCTCGGCACCGGCGTCGTCATGCCCGGTCCTTTCGAGATCGACGGCATGACCTCGGTCGGCCCGACGACGCTGCCGGGCTGGGCGGGGCTCGACGCCGCCCAGGCGCTCAGCGAGGCCTGCGGCCATGCGGTGATCGTCGAAAACGACGCGACGGCGGCGGCCGTCGGCGAGCGGCTGTTCGGCGCGGGCCTGGCGATCTCCAATTTCTGCATGATCTATTTCGGCGTCGGCATCGGCCTCGGCATCATCCAGGACGGCGCGCCCTATCGCGGCGCCTTCGGAAATGCCGGCGAAATAGGCCATGTCACCGTCGTGCCGAAGGGCAGGCCCTGTCCCTCCTGCGGCCAGCTCGGCTGCCTGGAAGGTTATGTTTCCGCCTATGTGCTGAAGGAAAAGCTGAGCTGCGTCGGTATTTCCGACACCGAGTTTTCCGATCTCGAGACGCTGCACGCGGATCACCACCCGGTCGTCGAGGAATGGATCGACGAGGCGGCGACCTATCTCGGCCCGATGGTCGCCATGCTCGAAAACATCCTCGATCCGCAGACTGTCATTCTCGGCGGTGCGTTGCCGGATGCGATCATCGAGGACATCGTCGCCCGTATGGGCAATTTGCCGACCTCGGTCGCGAGCCGCAGGCAGCGCGACCTGCCCCGCGTGCTGCGCGGCCAGACGGGGCAATTGACGGCGGCGCTTGGCGCAGCCGCCCTTCCGCTTTTCGACATGGTGACGCCCAAGCTTGAAACCTCGCTTGCCGCGCTTGCCGATATTCCCGCATGACATATTGAGGAGAGTTTTCATGCTGACCGCCCGCGAACGCATCGAACGGCAGATGGCCGATCCCTCGCTCGTCCGGCTCCACCGCAAGCTTTCGCGGCTGAAGTCGACGGTCACGATGATGAACACCGGGGCCCACCCCGACGACGAGCAGAACGGCATGCTCGCCTGGTTCCGCCTCGGCCTCGGCATGCGCGTCATCATCGCGTGCTCGACACGTGGCGAGGGGGGGCAGAATGCGCTCGGTCCTGAACGTCTCGGCCCGCTCGGCGTGATACGCTCCCGCGAGCTGGAAGAGGCGGCCCGCGCGATCGACGGTGACGTCTCCTGGCTCGGCCACGGCCCGACCGACCCGGTCCACGATTTCGGCTTCTCCAAGGATGGCGATGCCACGTTCACCCGCTGGGGCGAGGCCCGCACGGTCGAGCGCCTGGTGCGCGCCTATCGGAAGGAGCGCCCGGATATCGTCATCCCGACCTTCCTAGACGTCCCCGGCCAGCATGGTCATCACCGGGCCATGACCCGGGCCGCGGAGACCGCGATCACACTCGCCGCCGACCCCAATGCCTACCCCGAACATTTCACCGAGGGCCTAAAGCCCTGGAAGGTCGCCAAATATTACCTGCCGGCCTGGTCAGGCGGCGGCGATACCTATGACGACGAAGTGCCGCCGCCGGATACGACCGTGACGGTTGTGGCCGAAGGCCGCGATCCGGCCACCGGTGCCGACTATGACCGGATCGGCGAATGGTCGCGTTATTACCATGCCTCGCAGGGCATGGGTCACTGGCCGAAGCGTCCGGAGAAGGACTGGCAGCTGCACCTGAAGCTCTCCGCCGCCGGCCCGAAACCCGAGCAGTCGGTGCTCGAGGACCTGCCGGCATCGCTGACCGTACTTGCCGAATTCTCCGGCCTGCCCGCCAATGCGGCGGAAGCCCTGCGCTCTGCGGATGCCGCCATTGCGGTAGCCGTCGCGGCCTTCCCGGATCGCGATGCGATCACCCACGCGCTGACCGAAGCCGCCGGCTGGCTGGACATAGCAGCCTCCGCCGCACCGGAAGAGTTCACGGCTCTGCACGGGCACCGCATCGCCCGCAAACGGACGGAAGTCGATGCCGCGATCCTGGATGCGGCCGCGATCTTCGAGCGTGCCTATGCCGATCCCTCCGCCATCTCTCCCGGCGGTGCTGCGACACTCACCGTCGAGCTCGGCGAAGGCGCTTCGAGCCACAAGGTCGATGTTCTCCCGATTTTGCCGGCCGGCGCCTCGTCCTACGTTCAGTCGCTCGCCCATGACCGCGTATTCGCGCTGACCGCGGCGTCGGACGCTCCGCTCTCAGGCCTCTATCTGCCCGCCTGGTCTGCACTCGGCGGCAACGGCCATGCGCATGTAAAAGTCTCGGCCGAGATCGCCGGACGCACCGTCTTCGGCACGTTTGATCTCGAAGAGCCGTTTGCGGTAACGCCCGCCCAATCGCTGACCCTGTTGCCGGATGCGCTGCTCGTACCCCTTAGCACCAAGCAGACGGAATGGCCGATCAAGGCCAATCTCTCCGGCACCAATGCGCCGGTTTCCTTCAAGACACCCGCTGGCTGGGTAATGAAGAAGACCGACGGCGGCTGGATCGCCTCTCCGACCGATGCGGCCAAGCCCGGCCTCGCCGAACTGGAACCTCAGATCGACGGCCACCCGGCCTTCCAGGTCACGCCCATCGCCTACCGGCATATCGGCCGCACCAGTTTCCGTGCCCCGGCAGCGCTAAAGATCCTGTCGGTCGATCTGAAACTGCCGGACGGCGCGTGCATCGGTTATGTCGGCGGCGGCGCCGATCGTGTCGGCATGTGGCTTGCCCGCATGGGCCTCGATGTCACCGAACTCGACGCCCAGGCGTTGTCCGGCGATCTGTCGCGCTTCACCACCATCGTCGTCGGCATCTTCGCCTTCGGCATCCGCAAGGATCTCGCCGCCTCCACCGAGCGCCTGCATCGCTTCGTGGAGGAAGGCGGCCACCTCGTCACCCTGTATCACCGGCCGACCGATGGCTGGGATCCGAACGAGACCCCGGTCCGCCGCATCGAGATCGGCTCGCCGTCGCTGCGCTGGCGGGTTACCGATCCGAGGGCCGAAGTCACCGTGCTTGCGCCGGACCATGTTCTGCTCAAGGGACCGAACAGCATTGGCCCGGAAGACTGGCAGGGATGGGACAAGGAACGCGGCCTCTATTTCGTCTCCCGCTGGGATGAAGCCTATGAGCCGCTTCTGGCCATGCACGATGCCAATGAACAGCCGCTCAAGGGCGCGCTGATCTCCGCTGCCATCGGCAAGGGACGACACACCCATACCAGCCTCGTGCTGCATCACCAGCTCGACAAGCTCGTTCCCGGTGCCTTCCGGCTGATGGCGAACCTCGTGCAGCCGGCGTGAGCACGGAGGCAGCGCCAGAACAGGAAGCCAGGCGGGCATCGAACGCCCGCATAGGCGTCGGCTGGTTGCTTCTCGACATGACGCTGGTCTCCGGCGGCATGACCGCGCTGGTGAAGGCGCAAGGAGCGACCTATCCGGCCTTCCAGCTCGTCTTCATCCGGGCGATGATCGGGCTCCTGTTCATCCTGCCGCTGATCTGGCGGCATCGCGCCGAGATGCGTCGGGTCAAACATCCGTGGCGCAACATTTTTCGCATTTCCTGCAATGCGGTGGCGCTGACCAGCAATTTCCTCGCCATCACCATGCTGCCGCTCGCCATGGTCAACGCGGTTGGCTTTTCCCGGCCACTGATCACCATGGCCATGGCGGTCGCGATGCTCGGCGAGACGGTGAGTCGCATTCGCTGGCTCGGCGCCGGCCTCGCCTTCATCGGCGTGCTGATCGTCATGGCGCCCGGCACCTCGAACTTCGATATCGAGGTTCTGGTCGTCCTGGTTTCGGTGGTCTTCGGGTCGCTGGCGATTATCCAGACCCGGGCGTTGAAGGACGAGAATACCACCGTGATGATGGTCTTCTACACGGTCGGCCTCGCGGTCATCACCGCCGTGCCGGCCGTCTTCACCTGGAAACCGGTCATGCCCTTCGACTGGATCCCGCTGCTCGGCATCGGCTTCCTCGCCCAGCTCGGCCAATATTGTTTCCTGCGCGCCTACCGGATCGCCGATGCCAGCGTGCTCGCCCCCGTTGGCTACCTCTCGATCGTCTTCGTCACCATCACCGGCTACGTGTTCTTTGACGAGGTGCCGGAGGTGAGGGTGGTCATCGGCGTGATCATCATCCTGGCCGCACTGCAAGGTGCCGTCTGGCTCGACCGTCGCCGCAGCCGCGCCCGACTTTGATGGCGATATAGCGCAAACGTCGAGCAGGCGTCCCGACCGATCGATCGTTATATGTCTCGAAGGAAGTTTGGTGGAGCTAAGCGGGAGACAACCTTGCGCGAAAAATTTCTCTTATATTTCGAATAATTATTGAAAATCAGCCTGCTATGGGACTAGATATGGGTACTTTTCTGGGTACTTGGAGGCTTTTTTGTCCCTGTCATCTGATCGCATGTTTCTGGAGCGTCATGGCAACCAGTGGCGCGTTGTCGTCAACGTACCGAAGAAACTGCGCGCCAAACTCGGCACCAAGTTGAAGAGGTCGCTGGGGACAGACAGCCTTAAGGAGGCGAACCGGCTTAAGTGGGATGTCATAGCTGAACTCAAAGCGGTCATTGCGCATGAGGAGAATCCATCGCTTTCGCTGGAGGCGGCCCGATCAATAAGCCGCGAGCAGGCTATACAGCAGGCGGTTCGGTTTGCTGAGCAGCGTAAGGGTGCTTTCGAACCGGCAACGCGAGACGAGATTGATGAGGAGATCGACTGGCAGGCGGAATCCCTCGCAGGTAGGCCCATAGCCATTGACGAAGACGGGCATGAGGTCTTTGACCCTGATCGTTTGCGCCTCGCCAAGGACTTCGCCCAGCTAGCGCGTGGGGACAAGACACCCATCGACCTTCACCACGAAAAGTTTCTGGCGGCATCGCACGTTAAGGCCCGCACATTGGCCGACGATAAGCGGGCAATGAAACTCTTGAAGGACTGGTGCAGCAGGGCCGGTGTGCCGCCCTATCTTCAGGCGCTCACCAAGAAAGAGGCAGTTCGATTCTGCGATGATCTTCCGGAGCTAACCGCCAATTTGACCCCTGTCACCCTCAACAAATACGTTAGCCGCCTTTCGGTCTATTGGACTTGGTTAGAAAACCGTCACGAGGTTGAGTCCAACATCTGGCACGGACGGCGCTTGCGTGAGCCTCAGCAGACCACCGATCAAAAGGAGCGCCCATTCACCGACGATGAAGTGAAGACTTTACTCAAGGGCCCCGCCGAGCCCGCAATGGACGACCTTATGAGGATAGCCGCCCTTTCCGGTGCCCGTTTGGATGCCATCGTGTGCCTCAAGGTGAAGGACTGCCGCGATGATGGGGTCTTTGTATTCAAGCCCCAAAAGAAAGAACCGGGGCCACGTCTCTGCCCTATCCACTCTGAGCTAATCGAAATCGTTGAGCGGAGGAAAAAAGGTAAAGCACCTGAGGACGATATCTTCCCCGAGTGGCCCGGCGTAAAGAAATCCACTTCGCTGCGTGAACGCTCCTTCAAGACCTCCAATGAGTTCACGGAATATCGCCGGAGTGTCGGGGTCGAGGATCGGCGCGATGGCAAGCGTAGGGGTCTCGTGAACTTTCACAGCTTCCGCCGCTGGTTCATCACCAAAGCCGAGCAGGCGGGACAGCCAGAAAGCACCATCGCCGTTGTGGTCGGGCATAAACGGCAGGGCATGACTTTTGGCGTCTACTCTGGGGGACCGCTGCTTGAGCAGGCGCGGCAATGCGTCGAGGCCGTGAGGCTTCCTACGCTACGGGATGGCGGTGCCGCATACGGGAAATCTGCTTGAAACATCTTATGATTCATTCGACAGCCTCTCGCAGGCTACGCGCAGAAATTCTGCTAGAAAGCTCTAAGGTTGGTGTCGTTAGGAAGGTCTTGCTCCCTCCGTAGCAGTAAGACTTGAAGCGCCTTGAAAGCAGGAGCGAAGGCCTCATCGAAGGAAAATGCGTGCCAGTCGATGTTTTCCCGAGCACCAAGTCGATCTTGATGTAACTTGTCCCTCACGCTCTTAACGCGATCGACGCCAGCTTCGAGTGCGAATTCTCCTCGGGGATCGAACGTGGAAACCAGCGAAGGCCTCCATTCGTCGAATCCAATACGATTTGCTGCTGAACCATCAAAACCATTGGCGCGCAGCCAGAGTGCCGATCCAATCCCCTCACATACCGAGAAAACCCCGACACAAAATTCGAAACTCATGATGTGCATATAGGGCTCGAATAGAATAGACGGTCCCGAACCACGGCGCGCATGAGGAACGATTAGCGCGGCCTTCAATTCCAAGCCCACCAATACATGCTTCAAATTTGAGACCAACCGTCGTTGAACCTCGACGTCCAGACCTTCCGGCAACGATCTTCGGACCCAGCGCTCCCATTGAGAAGAGGTCGATATGTTGACATATCCCTCAGGCTGTTCAGGCAGTGACGTTATGTAAAACATGTGATCATCCGAAGTGTAGGCCAAGCGCCAGCTTACGGTGCAGCACGCGGTGACAGTTCGCGCATAAGCACTTTAGGTCTTCCATGCTGGTTTTGTGACCAGGCTGCATATTTGCAACGTGGGTTTGGTGGTGGTGAACCTCGATGCAGGCCGACCCTGCCTCTGGGCCATACTTCTCAATAGGATCAAACTGGCAGTCCTCGCAAAAAAGCCGCTTATGCTCTGCCATGAAAGCAGCCCGCTTTTCTTTCGCTAACCCAGCGGCCCTTTCACGCTTCAGATGAGAGACGATTTTCGGATTACCCTCAATCCAACTGCGTTCCTCTTCAGTCGGCACAAAATCGGCTAGCTTGGATGCAAGCACCTTTTGACTGGCTTTGGGACGGGCATTCCCCGCCGTTTTTGGCACAATCCAAAGGCCAGCTTCTTCCAGCAGTTCGAAGCATATTTGACCCCACCCGGCGCTAAAGTGTCGAGGATGAGCTCCAATTCCCAGCGCTTCCTCAAGGGCCAGACCGAAAACCTTTTTGGGCGCGAGGGGAATGCCCGTATCGGTCAATGCATCATATTCCCGGGAGGGAGCGAAGTTAGGAGCGTCGCCGCCATCGAGAAGCTTCCGTACAGCACTATGGATATGACGGGGCTGGACTTTCCTCAATTCGCCAGCAGACAGGCGACGTTGCAACTCTATGGCCGCCTTCAGCTCCGAAGGACCCGTGCCGGGAGTTGCGATTAAAAGCCTTTTCCAGGCCCCATGGCTGGCTTTCCCAGCGTTCATAGCGCGTACAATTTCATTGAAACGAACGACCACTGGTGCATTTTGATCGAAAAAAAGTTCGCGATCCGCGAGGGCGTCGCCCTGAACTCGGAGGCTATCCACGTAGATCCTGTAGCCAATCTGCGCGTCATCCAAACGAGTCAGTAGCAATTCCAGGGCAGCGCGATATTCGCGGTTACGGTCTTTGCCGCTGCGACTGTGCAGTATTAGCCCAAGGTCATGCATCTCAACCTTAGCATTGAGCTGCGCGCCATCATCATTAACGAGAATCAATTGGTCCGACATAACGCGAGGTTGAACAACATCCGCGCTGCTTGTCTAGTCGTTGGCTCGGGAAAATCGGCTGCCTTCAATCCCTCAAGGACGCCTGGTAGCCGTTGCAGATCGCATACCAGCAGGCATCCTTATCGTCGCTTTCCTGCCATCCCGGCGCACAAAGGACGACCCGATGGAACTTGGCGTTACACAAGCCGTGATTGGCGAGCAGGCGAGGATCATCCATGAACCACGGCCTGAGGTCTTTGCTTCGGGTCCAGTTCGGGACGGCCTTCCAGTCGGCCTCTCCTCCGGTTTCGCTCAAGAGCCCCACCGCGCAGGATTTCCAGTTGGAGAGCACAATGGGTTGATCGCAGGCGAAGGCATGTGGCGTGCCGAGGAATGTCAGCAAGCCAAACCCCAATAGCAGTGTCCTATGAATGCTAGCCCCCATCACTCCCCCCGCGCCCTATGGTTGGCGACAAGGCAGACTTTAGGACCCTTGTCGGAAGACGCAAGGGATGACTCTGTGGGATCGTAGGTGTTGTAGGTCGCTTATCACTCATCTGAATCTCAAAGCGGTACTGCAAGGAAACAGGAGGGTGGGCCTCAAGCTGGTCACTTTGAGACATACCTCTTGCCGCCCTCTGAGCAGCCCGCCTCGAGGGGATGGTGGCGATGGGGGCTGTACAATGCCATTGTCACTATAGGGCAGCCCTAGAGCGCCATAGAGGGGAGTTATTTGGTGCAGGCATTTCAAGCGGCTTTTCCGCCACTGCAAGCGGTCGGGCCACCACCCGGGCGCTAACATCGTTCATGACTCTGATTGCCAATTCCTTTTGACTAACCGCCACCATGATACCATCATGCATTGGCAACGCGGGCACGCCCCTTGTGGTCAGCTCGGTTAGAGTGCCGACAAGGATTTCGCTTTCGAGCGCCATCAGTTCAAAGCCGACATTGGTATCGAAGAGCGTGGCAATCGCTGGATGGAGCGTCGTTGCAGCGGCCTTAAAACGCTCCATGTTCCATCCCTCGGGCAACGCCTCCTTGGTGCCGGAGGGCAACCGCCGCGCCACCTTGTCGCGGAAGAACAGCGAGACCATCAGCGATTTGACGGTCTTGCGGTGCCCCTCCAAGCCGGGGATTGCGTACAAGTCGCCTTTGGCCGGCGCGACCCCCTGGCGGCAGTAAGCGAGTTGGATGAACATTGACGCGAAATCAAGGTCAGCGACGGGCTCCCCATCAATCGTGAGCAAATAGCGTTTATCCTTCGGCAGGTCCTCCCAGAAGCCGCCATAAAGTCTTCCATGACGGTCGAACACATGAGCATCTTGGGGCTTATCGATGCGGAATTTTCGCACGAGCTGGATAGGGCCGGTTTGCTGGCCGTTGAGGCGGATATCGGCGCAGTTCAGAGCTTTGTTGATCCTTGCCATCTGGGACCGCAACTCGTGTGCCTCCTCGCAATCCTCATAATCGACTGGTGACTTGCGGCCGCTCCTTCTGCTTCCCGCCCACAGTTCGACTGTCTCTCGGCCTTCAAGCTGATGAAGATCGGCAATCGATACACGATACTCGTCAACAAGCTGCCTGAAATAGGGTGTCGGGATGACCAGTGTTCGCCGCTCCTTAAAGATAGCCTTCTCGACGTTCACGAGGCCCGCCTGTCTCGCCTCCTCAATCACCAGCCTCAAGACATCAGCGTTGAAATCTCTCCGGTCGTATCTGGTGAGTTTTTCATTCATAAGCGGCACCGCCACGCCGACATACTGAGATGGACTAAGTGCGGCCTTCACAAGGTTAGCCGCGAGCGTCTTCAAGCAGAGTTTACGGCGCTCCTCTGCGTCAGCTCTGGTCTTTCGTCCTTCGGTGATGATCGGGCGCGGAAGCTTCCCAAAAATATAGTCAGCCAAGGCGACGAAACCATCGTCACGAGCGGCCAACCACGGATCGTAATGCAGGACATGGGGCAGCGCCTTTTCGTCCGCTTCTCTTTTCGGGGGCAAGATATTCTCCAACATGTGCGTCCCTACCCCCACTAGGTAATCAAACGGCGGTGAGGACTTTCTTGTTGATCAGGACGCGTTGGCTATAGGCGGATGCGATGGATGCGGCCCGAAACGCTCGATGCGCATTGCGATTATCTCGGCTTGGGCTGCATGGGCTAGCTCGTCGCACGCTTTTTCCAGCCTCTCGCCGATCTTCCTCAGTACGTACCCCGATGAACGAGGATAGACGTGAAGCTCGGCAGGGCGGGTGCCCCCTGTTTGCAGATCCCAAACATCCCATTTTCGGTGGGTACCGCTAGCGAGCCGATGGACAGCCTTTGCGGCTTGAACGATGCGAAACTCGCGGGTGCGATGACTGAAGAAATCATCTTCAATGAGCGCGGCCACGCCAAGGTATATTGCTATGAGCCGCCTCGTCGGAACATTAGCCGCTCTGAGCCTAGCAAACGCAACTGTCGACCGCTCCTTCGATGATTTGCCCCTTAGGGTGGTCGCGGGAACTACTCGTGTCGAAGCGGCGAGGAAGTATTCGAGGTCCCAGTATGTCGCCCTATAGATCGGGTTCTCTCGGTTCTGTTTCAGCCATCTGTGCGCGCTTTCGACGTATGGGGCCAACTCACGGCTTCTGTACGTGCCGTGCCAATGGGAACCGTGGCGGGCTCGCCTCTGTGCGTGATAACGGCAGTAGAGGGATGATCGGACCTGGGCGCTCACCGATACATTCCGGTTGCATCCGGGCAGGGCGCACTCAGTCATCGGTGCTGACCATCAAATCATGTCCGTCAACCCGCACTAATTCGTCGTCCTTTAGGCTGCGGCTTTCGGCAAGGCTTTGAATCTCGTCGAGGAGTGTTTCAATTTTTTGTCGCTCCGCCCGAAAGACCTTATAGTCGGGATAAATAACAAACTTTCCGGCAGCAAAGTCCCTCCCTATCCTTATCCACTCGTCGCGGGCTTGTGGCACTTCGCTGTGTCCATTCACGCCGCGCGCCTCCCAGATAGGGGCATGTTTTGTGACGTAAGTAGAAACTGCCCCGTTATTGGGCATAACGCAGAAGCGCGTATTGGGGCCTGGCGTGGTCCCTTCTATTAAGGCGAGGAAGTCGTTGATCGCGTACGCGTAAGGGGTAACCGTGTCGCGCCATCTGCCGTACCCCGCGATAATGTTTCCTTCGAAAAGTCCGCAATACGCCTTGAGCGATGCACCTCGTTGTTCTCCGAGCGGTCTTGAATTGATTAAGAACGGTCTAGATGTCGGCATTGTTTTAATCACGGTCGGACTTCCTGATGAATGTTTCGCTGCCCCCAATCTCAGTGAAGTAATTGGGTGTTTCTAGAGGTGGCCGCAGCGAAATTCATATCCCCTAAAAAAATGCACCCTCCTTCGGCTACCTATCCGGAGGGGTTGTTGACCTCATCGCCGAGACCTCTCCTCTTCCTCCGTACCCACAGGGTCTTACAGCCAAAGCACCGCACCCAGAGCACCCAC
>NZ_PVBI01000030.1:0-20663 GCF_002968675.1 Neorhizobium sp. T25_13 | reverse complement strand
GGTTTCACTTCGGGGGACGGGGAGCTCCCGGCCGTCGTTCTGTCGCGCAATGGCCAGGCAATAGCGACGTTCACGTTCGGGGAAACACTGCGTCCCGGCGCGGCCGATCTGGTCAAATCCCTTCAAGCGAAGCGGATCGATGTTCGGATACTGTCGGGAGACTCCAAGCCCGCCGTCGCGCGGATCGCCCGATGTCTGAACATCGAAGGATTTTCCGCCGGCCTACTGCCGGGCGATAAGGTGACGGCAATCGCCGGCTTGCAGGTTCGCGGGCATAAGGTCTTGATGGTCGGCGACGGGATAAACGACGCCGCCGCGTTACGGGCTGCGCATGTGTCGATGGCACCGTCAACGGCAAGCGACATCGGTCGTAGCGCCGCCGATTTCGTGTTTCTGGGCGACAGCTTGTGGGTGGTCAACGAGAGCCTCGAGACGGTGAACAAGGCGATGCGACTGGTCAGGCAGAATTTCGGGCTGGCGATAATCTACAATATCATCAGCCTGCCGCTTGCGCTTGCCGGGTTCGTAACACCTCTCATCGCGACCGTGGCTATGTCGTCATCGTCCATTCTCGTGGTAGCAAACGCGCTGAGGCTATCTGTTGGCGGGAAACAGATGGAGCAGGTGCGAATGCCTCGGCCTCACCAAGCGGTGGAGGCGGGCGCATGACAGCTCTGAGCGTGCTGGTGCCCTTGACCGTCGCGATGGGAGCGGCGGGCCTGCTGGCCTTTCTGTGGTCGATGCGGTCGAAGCAATATGAAGACCTCGATGGCGCGGCCGAAAGAATACTGTTGGACGACGATGACGCGACCGGTTGACAGCGAGAAACCAAGCGGGGTGGATCGCGTTCTAGGACAGAGACAAAGGAGCGAGCATGGCTATTGATCCAGGACAGGAAGCCCCTGCTGAACAACCCTCAAGGACGAAGGCGTATCGTACTCTGGTCGTCGATCCGTCCGATGCAGTAACCGGACTGAGTATCGTGTTTGGAGTGGTCGGCGCTCTGGTTGGCATGATTGCCGCCGTAGTGGTGACGCCTGACCTCAGCCTCGCCTTGCTGGGCTATTGCGTGCTTACCGGCCTGGCAGGCGGTTCGGCAGGTATCGTCACCGGGGGAATGGTCGGTGCGATTCTCGCCGTTGCGAAAGGAGTTACTCCGCCGCGGGACATTGGCAAACAGCCATAGGCCTGAAATTAGCTGGGAACCAACGAGACCAGAACCTGGTCTCCAAAGCGAACACCTCCGCTGGGGTTCGTCTGAACAGCAGCCTGCTCATCGACGCGCGGTGTGCCGCCCGCCCCTTAAACGACGGCCCAGCCTTGATGGAACATTTGCGGCTTCTTAGGGGGCCATTCAGGATGAGTGAGTACGCGTTGATCGCGCTGGCAAGTTCAACGCGCGGCTGATGGTGTTCCCCGGTCATCGCAACTTTCCACCTCTTCCATCGCTGTCACTGGCATATTCTAAGGACGGCCGGCAGATGACGACCCCGCTCTTGCCGCGGATACCTGGCGGGCAGGGGATTGCACCCTGATCTGATTGCGACCTTGTTCCTTTGCCTCGTACATGGCCGCATCCGCTGCCGCCAAGAGCTTTTGCGTGTCCGAGAACGAGACCTTTCCTCCAGTCGAAGATATGCCGATGCTGGCCGTCACCCTGCCGAACTCGCTGCTCGTATGGGGAAGGTCCTCGCGGCTCAGGAGGCGGTTGAATTCTTCTGCGACGACCATGGCCCCGGCCTCATCGGTATTCGGAAGCATAACCACGAACTCCTCGCCGCCGTAACGCGCAACAACATCACCCGACCGTTTCACCGATTTTCCGAGACATTTCCCCACGGCACGTAGGCATTCGTCGCCGGCTAGGTGCCCGTAGGTGTCATTGTACAGTTTGAACCTGTCGACATCGATCATCAGAACGCTCAAAGCGATGTTGGTTTCACGACACTTCTCAAACTCGCGCACGAAGGCGGCGTCAAACGCTCTGCGATTTGCAAGGCTCGTTAAGCCATCGGTGTCGGCGAGCGATCTCAGTTGCTGCGCAGAGAGCTGAAGCGCCGCTTCAGCCTCTTTCGTCACGGTAATGTCCGACACCACCACCATCGCTGAGCCGTCATGCGCAAGGCGCGTCTTGAGGGCGCGCCATTCGCCATTCCTAAGTTGGATTTCCTCGTCCTTGTTCACATGCAAGGCCGCTGCCGCCGCCTCAACCCATTTCTCTGGCGTCTCTTGCGGCAACCCGACCCGTTCACCGGTCTCGATCACGCGCTGAAGGATTTTCGTGATATGCGCACCGACGACCCGCACATCACGCGACAGAGGGAACGCGTTGCGATACTGCTCATTGCAGAAGACAAGAACACCTTTCTTGTCGAACATTGCGAAGCCCTCGGACATGCCGTTCATCGCAAGTGTCAGCAGGTTCCGTTTTTGACGGAGTTCACGCTCGAGCTCGATGCTTTCGGTGACGTCGCGAGTAACACCAGCAAGCCCGATGATCTGCCCTTCGCTATCCAGAAGAGGAACTTTTGATGCCAACAGATGGCGTTCGCCCATCCGCTCAAGGAAATCAACAAGCGGCTTTCCGGTGCGAATGATCTCCTGCTCTCGATGATACAATTCCTCGGCGTCCGGAGCCGTGCGCAAACTGAAATCCGAAAGTCCGAACATCTCCGCCGGTGAGGAGAAATGGAAGAGCCGCGCCATGTTATTGTTGACGGCAATGAACCGGCTCTCCCGGTCCTTCACATAAAGATAGTCGGGCGACTGCGAGAAAGCCGTTTCGAGCACCCGCCGTTCCAGCTTCAATCTGGCAGTCTTCAGCATGATGAGACCACAGATGATCGTGGCCACACAGTTCATAAGGACAAGCGGAACGCCGAACGCCGACGCCGCCCCCGATTTTGTGAGGCTGGGTAAGGTCACCAAGATGACCGACAATCCGATCCCGAGCAGGGTGGTCACAGCCGCGAGCTTGTAGATATCGCCCTTCTCCGTCGAAAGAGGATGTGGACAGCGACACCTATGGCACTGACGACCAATATGGCAACGACGCCATCGACAGCGCCGGCTCCGCCTGCGAAGCCCCTGAAGACAATCGCGGGAACTGCCGCAATAGCAGCGGCAATCACGCCGCCGAAGAGCCCTGCTAGCGCAAGTGGCGCGAAGCGTAGATCGATGAAAATGCCCGACGCAAACTGAATTGCAAGCATCATCGAGCCGATGGACGTGATGCCGGCGATAAGACCCCAAAGAGGCCTTTCAAGCCCGATCAGGGGTTTCTGATACCAGATCGAGATATGTGCCCACATGGCAACCGCAAGCGTCACAAATGCCAAATTGCCTGCGAATTGCTCCCAACTGGCTGACGTCATTTTTCCCTACAGCTCTGACGAATTACCCGTTTGTATCATCGGACTGATTTGAAGTAGGTTAACTTGCCTCCAGGAGGATTGAAGCGCTGCCGCGCTGATCGGATTGGGTGTTGCGGGGATAACGTCGGAAGAAGATGCGATTAGCGATTGGACAGCCTTCCAACGACGTCAGGCTACGACGATGTCAGGGGCGGGTTGTCGTCAGGGGACTCCTAGCGCCGTTGACGCCGGAGGGTTGCGACCTCGATCCACGGTGATGGTCGCACTGGCTTGAGCGCTCATAGGGCCCGACGCAACAAGTGCCATTGCCATCACAATCAAAAGCCTAGCCGCATTGCCCATGATCTTTGCTGCCGTGTGGGGGAAATCGTGCGACCTGCAAGTCAGGTCGCAGTCAAAGCCCTGGGTGAGTGCGGTTTTGCCCCATCCCGGCAAACACGATTTCGCCCGGTCGACTTCGCCTCGTAAAGCGCCCTGTCCGCGTTCGAATAAAGAGTGTCGAAAGAACCGTCCGTCTGGGTTTGCACCGCCATGCCAATAGAGACCGTGATCTTGAAAGTGCCCGCCGTCGACAGAACCGGACGCTGCTCAATGTGACGCCTGATCTGCTCGCACATCTCAAACACTGCCTCTGGCGCCATGGCCCTGAACAAGATCGTGAATTCCTCGCCGCCGACACGGGCGAAGGTCATCCTGTTGGCTGCTTCGGCCGCGATGAGCGCCTGGATGGACTGCGTCAGCGCTTTGAGAGCCGCATCGCCGGCTGCGTGGCCATAGGTGTCGTTTACACGCTTGAAATGATCGACATCAAGGACAGCAAGGGCAACTTTGCTGGAAGCGGTCACCCCTTCCTTAAATAGCGCATGGCCGATATTGAACGCATGACGGCGGTTGAACGCGCCCGTCAGTTCGTCGGTGACCGCCAGAAGATGCAATCTGTGCTGGATCAGCTTCAAATCCGTGATGTCCTGGAGAAGAAGCTGAACGACAGGATTGCCCTCCCAAGGCAAAGCGCCTGCGATCAATTTGATTGTCCGCACCTCACCCGTCGCAATTCTGATCTCGGCCTCTGTCGGTTCCACGCTGATTCGGCCGTGAAAGGCCTCCTCCATCTGCTGGGCCGCTTCGTCGGCACAGGTGGACAGAAAATCGAGGAAATGTTTGCCCACGACTTCATTTTGCGGCACGTGCAGGAGGCGTGCGGCCTCCTGGTTTCCAAAAATAATCCCTTGCCGCGTGTGAATGAGGAGGCCCATGGGCATGAGGTCGAGCATCATGCCCATCCTCTCCTGGGTGTCGACAAGCGTCTGCTTGGTAAGCTCCGCTGCTTCGTGTGCGTCGTGATCTTCGTCCAAGAACATCGCTGGTCTTCCATGCCTGAAATGGTCGCGGGCATCTTTGAAGCCCACGCGAAATCGGAGTATCGAGCCCGATTGATGAAAACACGGATAACTTAATTAGATATTGCGCATCGAAATGGACCGCCGTGGACCAAATCGCGACTTGCCGACGAACCAGCTCTCGCGACACCGCCGATCTCGCGTCGCCATCAGTCTCCATTTCACTGGCCGTTGTGCGGTGCCATGCTACCGGCGTGCCGCTGCCCCCTTAGACGACGGCGGAGCCTTGATGGAACATTTGCGGCTTCTCCGGATTCCTACACGATCGGAGGAGCATTCATGCCAAGATCTTCGGACGAAGATACCTATACCATGACCACGTTTCGCCACAGCTATGATCTGCCAGCGAGGGAGGCGTTGCAGATTTTCCAAAGCTTCGGGCCAAGGCGCGCTGATCTGGACGCATTCATGGCAGCATACCTGGACCCGGGTGGGGTCGAGCACTGGGTGATGGACGTCAATCCACCGCGCCCAAGCCCCTGAGGGCTGAGACGTAGTCGAGGCTTGCAGAATGTGCCACGCGGCTGACAGTGATAAGCCTGCGTCAGGCTTTTTATTCACCTTCTGACTGTTGCTTTTCTTTGCGCCAACACACCGGGAAATCCTCCCGTGTGCAATGTGAAGGCCACTATCGTTTCTCTCAGATCAAAAGAATGGTCAGCGGTTGGTCGGTCGCCGCCACGCTTGCCGCCGGAAGAGCAACGGAATATGCAGACGCTTTGACCTAAAGCCAGTGCGATACCGGAAGCTGGCGCCCTAATCGTCGAGCGGCGTGCGTAGCGGTCTTCTAGGAGTGGGCCTGCCGACGTTGGCGACTTCAATAGGCGCGGCTGCCTCGATAGGACGCCCCGCAAATTGAAAGTAACCAGCAGAGATCGGCGCGGCGTTTGACCCAAGACCCTCCGAAATGCCGGGGGGAGCCTTGGTCTCAGCTCATTGGGAAGCCGGTGCGGCCCAATGCTAAATGTGACTTTCATTTTGCGAAATCCTCCCCGCAGTGGTGACTAAACCGTGCGGCCTTGAAAATATTGTCCCGGTGAAGTTCCGAAGGCAGCTCTGAAGACGGCAATGAAGGCGCTGGGGCCTGAATAACCGAGAGAGTAGGCGATATCGCTAACGCTCTGGCCAGCAGCGAGCCACTCCACCGCCTTCAGAAGCTTCGCCTGCTGACGCCAGGCGCGGAAACTCATTCCGGTCTCGGCCTGGAAATGACGCTGAAAGCTCCTTGACGACATGGCCGCACGAGAAGCCAGTCGCTCGAGTGGCCACTCTTCACCTGGTTCATTGCGGATGTCAGCAGCAATGATTTGAAGGCGCTCTGATATCGGCGAAGGAAGCGATAGCGGCGCAACCGGACTGGTCTGAAGCTGATCGGTGATAACTGCCACAAGCCGTTCAGCGCGAGGATTGCCTGCGTCTGAGCGAGGTATCTCCAGGAATGCGAGGATGAGTTCGCGCAGGAGCGGCGTTGTACCAATGACCGAGACCTCTAAGGGCAGGTCCACGACAGCCTCGGGGCGGAAGAACAGGTAACTGCGCTCGGTTTCCTGTAGATAGGTCACTTCATGGAGGACACCAGACGGAACGAAGACAGCGCGTTCAGGTGGCACAATGAAGTACCCGCGCACGGTCTCGAGCCTCACCGACCCGCGCACGATCTGAAAGAGTTGGGCGCGGTGGTGGGTATGATAGGGGTATGTCGTCCCAGCGGGCTCTGTTCCACCTTGGGCGACAGCCGTGAACGGATAGTCCCCTACCTCATCTTCCGGCAAGTGGACATTGGTCAGGTTCTCGCGAGCGATCATGGCGTCTCCCAGATACTTTTTGTCAGAATGTCAATAACATGTCCGCAGGCTTTTCCCTAGACTGGCCGTCACAGCAACAGAAGCTGGAGGTGAGTCATGCCAGTAGAACTACTTGAATCTGTCGAACGCTACATTCGCAGCCTTCCAACGGCGGTGCGAGTTTCTCTCCAAAAAGCGCACTTCATTGCCCGGTGGTGGCAACGAGCGACGACCGAACAGGAGCTGCGGTGGCTGTCAGACCGCGATCTGGCAGATATCGGTGTCGCTCGACGCGACATACGCAAGGTTGCGCGTTCCCGCGCGAGCGCGTTTGACGAACCCCGAACGACCGAACGTCACAAGACCAATCTTACCAATGCTGGAATTTCTCGACCTCGCCAGTCCTTCGATGGACGCTCCCAGTTAGGTACCTCAGGCGGGCGTTAAAATTGGGATAGGTCCTGATACTGGCCTGTACGCCGCTCCAAGAAAGATGGGAATGATTGATAATCGGATCGGACGGCGTCAAAAGTCCGTGGCAGCCGATCCTAGATCAGGGCCGTCAGGACGACGTGGGGCAGCCCAATGAAAGCGGCGCGATGGAGCAAAACGGTGGCGATAGGCGTTAGGAGATAGCGCCTACGGAGCATCCAGATGGACCGGCACTTGGAAGATTGGGAAATGGAACTGCTCGCCTCGCATGAAACGAGTATCCGCGAGTACGAAGACCTGTTACGAGCCTTGGATGCCGGGGAACGGATCATACTCCCTGACTTAGGCGACGTGACGGATGATGAGCGTAAAAAGGCCGAATGGTTCCTCGCTTGTCACAAGGCCAACCTTCTCAAGTTGCGGGAGGGGGCGGCCAACGACAACGAGCCTCCAATGGATGAAGAACTGGCCGACCTGATCGCGGGTGACTGGTAGCACGACGACGATGCAGTTCTTCGTGAGGGAAAGTATACGGCGATATCTTTTGAGTGAGATCCTCGGGGTATGCCATCGTCGCTGGGGAGGAACTCTGCACGTGCTTTCCTGCCGCGCCATGGGAACCATACCAGTCGTGATTGTGCAGATCTTCGACAGCGGGCAATTCCGGCGCGCAAATATTGGGCAACCTGCACGCGAGCATGGCGTAGTCAATCAAGGTTCACATATAATAAATGTCTTGCTGCAATCATGCATCCACCAGACAGTAATCAATCAACTTGCCGACGGGAAACAATATGTAGTCCCCGGCTGTCAGCAACGTCTACCAAACTTCCTTCTGGTTGCGCGGCTTGAAACTATAGGTGGATTCGGTGTCAAAAATCAGCTTTACGATTAGCCAAAGATTGGCTTTGAGCGTGGTGATACCTGCGATTGCATCCGTGATTACTTCGGCGGTCGTCATCAAAGGCTATTATGACGACTATGCCGACTATTCCCGCATGGAGACGCTTATGAATTTCGCGTCGGCAGCGGACTTGGCGGTGCATGAACTCCAAGTCGAACGCGGGCGGACGGCCACTTTTCTAGGCAGCGGCGGCAAGCGGGGCGGCGACTCCCTCATCGAAGCACGCAGCAAGACAGACAAAGCTCTCTTTGACCTTGAGGATGCAATAACCGGCGTTGAAAACAACAGCGCATCGGACGGCGTCTTCGAGTTCGACATGCTCAAGGAGAAGCTCAGCACGCTCGAAGCCTTGCGTAGTGATGTTGACGGACAAAAGACCGACGGCGCGTCGGCGATTACGGCATACACGGCCGTCGTGGCCACTACGCGAGGCAAGCTCGATGTGATCCCATGGTGGGCCACCGATCCCAGAATGTCGCTCGAGGCGAGCGCACTCGCCAGTCTGGCGCTGATGAAGGAATTCGCGGGACAGCAACGCGCCATGGTTGCGCAGGCGTTGTCGACCGGCAAGCTCAGTGAAGAACTCCGCGCACGAATTCATCAAGCCGATGCAAAGCAGGTCGGCATTCTCGACCTGCTGTCGGAGTCCTACAAGGGTGCCAGCCAGGACCGGTTGCGTGAAATGTCCAAGGCACCGGCATTCGAACAGTTCGAACCTATGCGACAGGCGGTCCTCTCTACTGCCGCAGGCACCAGCATAGAAGGTGTCGAGCCCGATACGTGGTTCAAGGCTGCCTCCGCGCGCATCGACGAGCTGCGGAAATTGGAAGTCCTCCTTGCTTCAGGTGTCAAGGAACAGTCGGTCCTGCTCGCCAACGCGGCATGGGAGCTTGTGCTCATGTGGCTTTGCGGAGCGGTCGGCATCCTGCTCGCGGTCGCAGCCATCGCCGTCGTCATCGCGCGGTCGATCACGACGCCTATCACGAAAATTACCCGGACCATGGGCGTGATCTCCAGAGGCGACTTTGGTTCTACGGTGCCCTTCCAAGATCGTACTGACGAAATCGGGACGATGGCTGTCGCCGTCGCAGTGTTCCGGCAGAACGGGCTGGAGCGCCAGCGCCTCGAAGCCGAAGCCGAAGCAAACCGTTCGCTGTCGGAGAAGGAGCGCCAAGAGCGTGAGCGCCGGCAGGCCGAGGAAGCCGCGCAGGTCACGTTCGCCGTCGATAATCTGGCGACTGGTCTCGGGGCGCTGGCCGACGGCAAGCTGAGTTTCCGGCTCCAGACCGCGTTCACGGATCGGCTCGACAAAACTCGGATCGACTTCAACGCCGCAATCGAACGCCTTGAGGATGCGCTGCGCTGCGTGGGCCAAAACGCGCAAGCCATAGCAACCGGCTCCGACCAGATTCGCTCGGCCGCTGACGATCTTTCCAAGCGCACCGAACAGCAGGCCGCCTCGGTCGAGCAAACGGCCGCAGCGCTGGAGCAGATCACGACGACTGTCGCGGACTCCAGCCGTCGGGCGGACGAGGCCGCACGCTTGGTCGCAACGACGCGCGACGATGCCGAGCGGTCCGGTGTGGTGGTCTCCAAGGCAGTGGATGCCATGCATGACATCGAACGCTCGTCCAGCGAGATCTCCAATATCATCGGCGTGATCGACGAGATCGCTTTCCAGACAAATTTGCTCGCGCTCAATGCCGGAGTCGAGGCAGCCCGGGCAGGCGAGGCCGGCAAGGGGTTCGCGGTAGTGGCGCAAGAAGTGCGCGAACTGGCGCAACGCTCCGCGACAGCAGCCAAGGAAATCAAAGACTTGATCAGAAGATCCGGCGAGCAAGTAAAGAATGGCGTTGAACTGGTCGGAGCGACCGGCACTGCACTCGCAAGAATCGTCAAACAGGTGAAGGAGATCGACGACAACGTCAGCTCGATCGTGGAATCGTCCAAAGAACAGTCGACAGGCATCAAGGAAATCAACAACGCCGTTGCCCTTATTGACCAAGGCACCCAGCAGAATGCGGCGATGGTCGAAGAGTCGACAGCAGCCAGCCACTCGTTGGCGCGCGAGGCTGAGGCGTTGTTCGGTCTGATCGGGATTTTCCAGATCGCTGACCAGCCCAGCGCCGGTACGAGCCGGGCTGCGCCAGCGGAGAAGCGGCCCTCGGAACCGCCGGCGCGCCAGATGGTCGGCAAGCGCACCAGCGCGTTCAAGGGCAATGCTGCGTTGCAACAGAGCAACTGGCGGGAATTCTGATCGCGGAAAGGTTGACGGGATGAAGCCCGCCGTCGTACACAGCCCGCCGGCAACCTCCTGCTATCATACTATGATTTACTTTCGACCAGGGTATAGCCCACGCCTCGCACGGTCCGAATGGTCGGATCACCGTCTTGACCGATCTTACGCCTCAGATAACGGATATAGACTTCGACGATCTTGGTTCCGGGATCGAAATCGTAGTTCCAGACGTTGTTCAACAGCCGCTGACGGCTGACCACTTTGTTGACGTTGAGCATGAGATAGCGGAGCAGTTCGAACTCACGAACGGTGAACCCGATCTCGCGGTCCGACTTCGTGACGCGGCGGGTTGCCGGATCGAGGGTAAGCAACCCCACCTGCAGGACATCCGTTCGTTCGAGCGTTGGGCTGCGTCTTCGCAGCGCCTCTATCCGGGCAATCAGTTCATCGAAGGCAAAGGGTTTTACGAGGTAGTCGTCAGCGCCGCTTTGAAGGCCGTCGACACGATCGCGAATGCTTTCTTTGGCGGTGAGCATCAGGACGAGCACGGAACGTCGCTCCTGCCGGATTATCCGGCACACCTCAAGACCGTCCACATAGGGGATCGTTCGATCGAGGATGACCAGGTCGACGGTTTCATGACGGATTCGTTCAAGACCGTCGCGCCCGTCCTCTGCCAATTGCACATGATACCCTTCCGCCTCAAGTCCCCGCCGCAGAAAGCTCGAAATCCGCCGGTCGTCTTCGACAATCAGGACCCGCATGCGATTTTCCTTTCTGCGATGGGCAGCCGGATGGTGAGAACCGCACCACGATTGGGCGCAGCCCCGAGGGCAATGGTACCACCGTGCCGTTCGACGATGGTCCTTGCAATCGGCAGACCGATGCCGAGGCCCTTGGCCGCGCGGCTGGCGTTGTTCCTTCCGCGATAATACCGGTCGAACACAAAGGGCAGTTCCGCCGGATCAATCCCGCAACCATGATCACGGATAGTCAGCATCAGGATGTCATCGCTGCAACAAATGTCTATGTCGATCATTCCACCTGGATCTGCATATTTGATCGCATTATCGATCCCAATCATCAACGCCTGCTTCAAGCGCCTGGGGTCTGCCCTGATCAATTGTTTCGATGCTCTCGAAAGCAGTTGAACTTCCATCTCTTTTTGTTGCGCAAGAATTTCAGTTTCGTGCACGGCCGCAATGACCACGTTTTCAGCCTCGACCGTTTCAAAATCATAGGTGACGTCGTCGATCTCAGAGCGCGTAAAGTCGATCAGATCCTCAAGCAGCCGCGCCATGTCAGCGGCGTAAAGCTGAATGCGGTTCAATGCATCGCGTAAAGAGGCAAGCTTTGGTCTCGCGCGAAGCGCCACCTCGGCTTCACCACGCAAGATTGTAAGCGGCGTGCGTAGTTCGTGGCTCGCATCCGCAAGGAACTGGCTGCGCTTGCCATCGAGCTCCAGAAGTTGGTCATTTGCCTGCCGCAGCTCACGTGTCCGTTGATCCACTTCACGTTCGAGCCGGGCCTGAGCAGATGTCAGGCTCGCTCTTTGCAGCTCGATCGCCTCCGCCATCTTGTTGAAACTCTGCGAAAGCACCAGGAATTCGTCGCGGCGGCCCGTCTCGATGCGATGATCGAGCTGGCCACGGGCAATTGCTTCCGCTCCGGCCACCAAAAGGCGAACCGGCCGGACGATCGAATGATGGAGTGTCAGGCCTAAACCAAGGCCCGCCACCACCGCCAGCACCGAAAAGACGCCAGCAACAAGCAGGACCGTATGTTGGGTGCTTCGCACCCGGACAAGCTCCTCGGCAACTTCTCCACGCTCCTCCTGCCGGGCATCGCCGATCATGGTCTCGAAATCGTTAGAGAGGCGATACTCGATGCTACGCCGGAAGATATCGACGGCGCGATCCTGTCGCCCGGCCGCTTGTGCCTGGAATACACGTTCGGCCGCCTGATCGATCGCTCGATAAAATTCCTGAAGCCGCGCGGCGAACTCTATTTCTGGCAATTCCTGCTGAACGGCTCCAAGGCTTCCAAGCGTGGCGAACTCCTTGCGTGTCACCTCTGCAAGAACACGGAACCCTTCCGCCATCTTTTGTCGCGCGAGTTGGAAATCCGGCATCTGTTCAGGACCAAGCAACAGGACTTCCGCCAACTGCTCGGCGTAATTATTGCCAAGTCCGTCAAGTTCGCTGATCGCCTCGAAGCGAGAGTGGACGCCATCGATTCGATTGACGAACTCGTCGGTGAGCTTGAGCGTCGTCAGCATCAGCCCGACAACCACGCCCACGAAGACGAATGTGACTAGCTGGAAGAGAAGAATGCGCCGCCGGACGGTCATATTGCCTCGTACCTGGTTGGGAGCTTGCCGTCAGGATCGCCGATTAATGGCTGCAGGACAAGGAATGGCGCCAAGAAGTAGCGATTCTCTCCAAATTCTAACCTTCCTCCTCCCGCCCTCTAACCTGCGACGCTTAAGATCGCCCTGCAACATGACGGGCCTGTTCCTCCATCCTGGGCCCAGATCGCGAGACGGAGTAGCGCAATGGAGAAGGCTAACACCTGGCCTGAGCCGATATCCGGAAGAAGTGAGCGTCAGCCTGGGGCGCGCGTTGCGGCTATCAAGCCCGCACGCCGGCATTTGGTATTGAACCTGTTCGTTGCGGCCGCGACGTTCATTGCGATCGATTTTTTTGCATCGGGGCTGCCGTTGGAGCCTCGGCGTTCCTTACAGGTTCTTGCGCTGGCACTGGTCGGCTGGACCTTGACATCACTCGACGACACCTTGGTTGCAGTCACCGCCGCCGTGGCAATGACATTGGTCGTCACCGGTAAACCGGACTCGCTGTTCAGTGCTCTTGGCAATCAACTGATCTGGCTTCTTCTCGCGTCGTTTCTGCTGGCGTCGGCGTTCAAGGCGAGCGGTGTCACGGATCGACTGATCGCGCTTGCCACGACACGGTTGCAATCGGTCCAAGCCCTTGCCTACGCGCTGACGGCGTTGCTTCTCGCCACCGCTTTCGTCGTACCCTCCACATCGGGCCGGGCGGCCATGATGGTGCCCGCTTATGCAGCGATTTCCGAACATTGCGGCAGCGTGCGGGTGCGGCGGGCTTTTGCGCTAGTCTTCCCCACGGCCGTGCTTTTATCTGCCGTCGCGTCGCCTTTGGGTGCCGGCGCACACCTCATCGCTGTCGACATGGTTCGCAAGCTGTCGGGTCAAGAGATCGGTTATCTTCACTGGGTTGTACTGGGTCTTCCGTTTGCGGTCTCAAGCGCGTTTCTGTCGACCGGTATTATCCTGAAGATTTTTCTGACTTCGCACGAGCGGCGAAGCAAGCTTACGATCGCGTGCACCAACGTGCGCCCTGCACCACTGTGGAAACGGCCGGTCTGGATCGCCGCAGTCGTGACGGCCGGCTGGCTGACGGAACCGATGCATGGCATCGACCCAACGATCCTGGCGCTTGTCGGCGCGCTTGCCGCCTTCTCCCCCACTGCCGGACCGATCTCCTTTCGTGACGCCCTGCGCGACGCCGACCTGTCCCTCTTGGTCTTCCTTGCCGCAACGATCTGCCTCGCGGACGGTTTGGTGACGTCCGGACTGAACGAGGCTCTGGTCGCGGCAGTGTTCCACCCCCTGCAGGGAGCCAAATTGCCGTCCGTCGTTTTCATTGCGCTTGTCGCTGCGATCGGTTTGCTCTCGCATCTGCTCATCCATAGCCGCACTGCACGGGTGTCAATCTTGCTGCCACCGGCGTTGGTGCTTGCGCAGGCGTCGAACGTGGATCCCGTCATCGTGATGTTGACCATGGTCTCGGCGACAGGTCTTTGTCAGACGCTGATGGTCAGCGCAAAGCCGGTAGCGCTCTTTGGCCGGCTGGACGAAAACGCCTATGGCGCGGGCGATCTTGCTCGGCTCAGCGCGGTGCTACTGCCCCTCCATTTTCTTCTCATCATGATTTTCGTGCTCATCATCTGGCCCGCCATCCAGTCGATGCTAGCTTAGCTGCAGGAGTTGACTATGTCGAAAAAGCACCGGCGTTTACGTGTCCTGGTGGCACCTTCCGGTTTTAAGGAAGGGCTGGGCGTCCGCGATGTCGCAGACGCGATCGCACGGGGCGTCCGCAATGCGCTTCCCCGTGCAAAGATCACCCGCATGCCAATGATCGATGGCGGTGAAGGCTTCGTTCAGACCATGGTGGACTTGCTTGGAGGCGAATTGTATCCGGTCACCGTGACAGGCCCCGTGGGACAACCCGTCGATGCTCACATCGGCTTTCTATCGGGACGCAGGAAGCGCACGGCAGTGATCGAGATGGCTGCCGCTGCCGGGTTGCGTCTCGTGCCAAGGGCAATGCGGGATCCGACGAAAACAACGAGTTACGGCGTTGGCGAGATGATCCTCGCGGCACTCGACCTCGGCGCCGAACGCATCCTCCTGGGCTGCGGCGACTCCGGCATCAACGATGCGGGTGCCGGCATGGCTCAGGCGCTCGGCATCAGTCTCTTGGATGCATCTGGCCAGCCAATTGCCGGCAATGGCGCGGCATTGCGTTCGCTCGAACGTATCGACGTTACCGGCCGCGATCCCCGCCTTAAGAAAATTAGCATCGATGTCGCCGTCAATCCTTACAATATGCTGCTAGGAGAAGCCGGCGTCGCGCGGGTATTCGGACCGCAAAAGGGTGCAACGCCGGACCAGGTGGCTATCCTGGAACAAGGTCTTCAGATGTTTGCGCGCGTTGTCCGCCGCGATCTCGATATCGACGTCGAGCCTTTGAAAGGAGGCGGGGCATCGGGAGGACTTGGGGCGGGTCTGCACGCTTTCGCCTTCGCCAGGCTCCATCCACGTTTCGATCTCATTCTTCGGCATATCAAACTCGATCGGAGACTGGCCAAGACTGACTTGGTGATGACCGCGGAAGGCGGGATTGATGGACAAACGCGATACGGCAAGGTTCCCGCGGAAATCGCCCGTCGCGCCAAACGCCACAAGCTGCCGGTTCTCGCCTTGGCCGGGACTGTTGGTTCGGGCGTGGAGACGACAAGAAAGGTAGGGATCGACGCGGTGTTCAGCATCCTCAACCGGCCCTGCACCTTGGAAGACGCCATCCGCGAAACGGAAAACCTTCTTACGGAAACCGCCGAACAAGCCGTGCGTCTGATGCTTGCAACACGTTCGGTATTGCGCCCTTGAGAACCGGGGGCCTCGGCGTGAAAGGCGCGCTCACCGTAAGCTTGCGACCGTGAAGGCCGTGGCGCCGTTTGATCGACGTCATACTCCGCTTCGAGGCAGAGGATCGGCCGGCGAAAGCCATTCGATACGGGAGGGGGGTCGCCAAGGAATCTGTACGAATAGAACTTCGCGAAAATGACAAGCCGACGCATCCCTCGCGCTGGTGCTCGTCGACTCCGACATGGGTTTGATTGGTCTTCGCTTAGGTCTTAAGGCGTCGAGACCATTGCGGGTCCAAAGGAAGCGCCGTGGCAGCCTGGCAAGCGATTTGCGGAGTTCCGCGACAAACACGGATGTACTGGGACCAGTAGAGAGCAAAAAGGGAATGCCGGAGCGAAATTCGCCAACATTTTTTGTGCAGATTGCTTCCTGAGAAGAAACAAAATCGCACGAACCATCATCGGGCGGTCACGATAATGAAGCAACTAAAGCGCTGGCTGATCGACACTCCGTGGGATTTTGTGCGTTGGCCGCCACGATAATGCCGGAGAGTCGTGGCGGATCTGAAGCTAAAAGCACTGCATCGAGCTAGTTGGATGGCGCAGGAGCGGCCGGGTTTTGCGGGTCCCGAGCTACAGGGCTAGGATGGTCACCAACCGAACTCATCTGATCTTGGTCGAAGACCGCCGTGACAATCCCCACGACGAGAACCAAGCCTGCCACGATCACGGTCAGCATTCGCCTGCTCATGTATTTCTCCTGCCAGATTAGTCGAAGAGCCGAACACGAATTTGGGGGAATAGTCCCGCTTCAGGTTGGCGCAACAACCGGACCAAGTGGCGTTGCTCATTAGTTCGCGTTGCGTTCTTGCATAGCGTAAATTTTTACTGATGCAAAACTGGAGCAGCCGAAAGAACCGCAGCCGCGACATGAGTAGTGAGGGCGGAACGGAAGAAACTTATCTAAGGACCTCAAATCGGCGGCGGAGGTCTCTTACTCGCCACAAAGACAAGTAGTCCAACGGCGGCGAGCAAGGCAGCGCCGAAGATGATCAAGATAGGGGCGAGCGACAATTGCTCCCCAAGACACAAGGTTTGTCTGGCAGTTTCTGGTTTCATTTATCTGTATATCTCCTGCTCCAGCGCCGGTCGGACATAAGGTAGACTTACCAAGCGACCAGATCATCCGTGCGGCGACTACCTCGTTTTGGTGGCGCTCAAGAATGCCAATCGCCCATGCAGCCAGTCAGGAATACGCCGATCACCGGCCTTCCAGTGGCGAACGGATCGGGCATCCACGCCAACGCGCCTTGCGAGGGTGGCCTGCCCGTTTTGCCGTGGACGGCGGACGAACGCTTTTCGAGCTCGGAAGGGGTCGCAGTGTGATAGTTCGCTCGATAAAGATCAATTGACTTTCCTGCCGGGGAGGTGGCTGGCGGATTGAAAGAGCTTTGAATAATCCGGCGGCTTGTCCCATGCGAGCGCCGATGAGCAACGGGGGCAGGGGATGCCCGCGGCACCACAGCCGCAGCAGCGCGTTCCACTCCAAGCCTTTGTTGGATGGGTCTCGCAGACCCAGCGGGTATCCTGACATGTTTTGCATAGTCGCATTCACGCGCCTCCGTTTCGCACCCGGAAAATGGAGTCGCCGGCCGCATGGTCAACGAGACCGGAACAAGAACAAACGACCAAATTTCGGGAAGCTCGCCACAGGCTATGTGTCTATCTCTTGTTTTCAGTCGATCTGGACCGCAGTGACTACTGGTCATTTCCCTTCCGCACGGGACTGGTTCCTTCCGCACGGAGCTGCCGCGGTCACCATCTGAATTTCAACACGACGTCCGTACCGTTGCGGGCGGTTGGGATTCTAACCTGCTCACGCAGTTCCCTGTTTGCCGTTGCGGCACGATTCAGCATTCAATTCTTCTCCAGCGCCCTCAGCTTGTCGATCTCACTACAGCGCGGATCAATTCGAAGTGTTTGTCGAAATCAATGCAGTTTATCCTTATCGTTACTCGCCGAGGGCGGGCATTCGTCGGGTGTAGCGCCGGATGAAGCTGTTTGGGAAATTCGCATAGCGAAGTAGGGCGGCGTGACTGGCGCGATATCGGACCGCGCAATCAGGTGATGGACAACCGCTCGCCGAACGAACCTGTCTACATCGCCGTTGCTGGCGTACTCCAGCTTCTTCAGGGAGTAACCTTCGTCGAGCGCTGACTGTCGTAGGCGGTCTGAGAGGGAAACCATGTCATCTGCCAAAACGTTGGTTCTCTCTGAAATCCAATCCTCCAGCCAATCGTCGATGATGCGCATCTTGTCACCTATGAAACCGAGGGTCCCTGTCGCACTAAATTCTTGGAACGGCAGTGGGTTCCGGTACCGGCCCCCTCCGTCTCAAGGCGCACCACCCCTCACAGCCTGGTTCTAGCACCGGTGCACCGCGATCGACTGTGCGGCGCGCCTGTTGCCGTCGGGTCGTGCGAGCGATCGATGCATCCGCTTTTCACAGTGCGTCAGGCCGCGCGTAACCAGGGCAGTTCTGCGGTGAGTGCGAGTAGATCGTCAGGCGAAAGTGGTTTGCCGAAGAAATATCCTTGCCCGTCCTCGCAACCCAGCGAAGCCAACATCTGCCATTCGGTCCGACTTTCGATGCCCTCAGCGACGAGAGAAAGCCCGAGGCCCTTCGCGAGGGAGACGATCGTTTGTACGATCGCCGAACTCTGCTGATCGCTCGCCATCTTCTTCACGAAGGTTTGGTCAATCTTCAGTGTGTCGAGTGGAAATCCTGCCAGATAGCTCAATGACGAATAACCTGTACCGAAATCGTCCAGGGCGATCCTTACGCCCATTGCACGTAAGTCTGACAGAGCGCCTTGGATGGCGGTCGTATGTTCGACGAAGGCAGACTCCGTGATTTCCAGATGTAGCCGCGCGGCAGGCAACCCAGATTCCGCCAGCGCGTTTTTCACGTCCGCGACCAAATCAGCCCTGATCAACTGGACTGGTGCGACATTGACCGCAACGGCCAGGTTATCCGGCCAACGTGAGGCTTCAATGCAGGCGTGACGAAGCGCCCACCGACCGAGGTCGCAGATGAAGCCATTCGCCTCAGCCACCGGAATAAAGGTCGCAGGGGACACAAGGCCGAACTCCGGGTGTTTCCATCGAAGCAGAGCCTCGGCTCCGTTCAGCAGCCCTGTGCCAAGCGCCACTTGTGGCTGATATAGGAGGAAGAACTCGTTGGTGTTGAAGCTGTCGCGCATCGCTTGCTCCAGCTCACGCGACCGATGCTGACGAAGGGCTACATCGGGGTTGTACGGCTGCCACCCGGCGCCAGCTATAGTTTTGGCATCATCCAATGCGTGCTCGGCTCTCTCGAGCCAAAAATCGGTCTCGCAGGTGTCTACTGCTGTATACATTCCCACTCGGGCGTCGATGTGCATTGTTCGTTGCTCGAACTGGAACGGCGCATCGAAGACACCAAGAACGAGCTCCGCACAATCCTTCTGAAAGAACTCCTGACTTTGAGGGATGGCAACTGCGAATACATCACCTCCCAGGCGGCCGGCCGAAGCGATAGATGGGTGAGCTAAGAGGCGCTCGGCGACCGCTTGCAGCAGCTTATCGCCCGTATCCCTCCCCATTGCCGCGTTCAAGACGCTAAACCGATGAAGGCCAACGGCGGCGACATGTACAGGCCGATCAAACGTCCCGAGGCTCTCCGCGAATGTCCGCCTGTTCATCAAGCCAGTCAGGGCGTCGAAACTGGAAAGGTATTGAAGACGCTCTTCATAGATCTGGCGAGTGGTAACATCCCTGATAACCAGGCTTCCGATGAAAGACACGTTTCTTGAAGCGGTGCCTTCCTCCGGCCGCTCTACGGGAGATATGGTGATGGTTGCATCGAGGTGCTTTACCGCCCCGTCTACGGATATTGAGAACCGCGAAGAGGAAGAGCGAACGACGCCGGGTTTCTTGGAATGTTCTGCAGCGAGGCTGACGACAAGATCATAGATCGGAGCTGAGACAACTTCAGCCAGCAGTTTGCCTCTGTTCCCGCTTTGGCCTGACGCCAGCATGAACTTGGCTGAATCGCTCTCCTCAAAGATTTTAAGGTGGTGATCAAATGCCAGGACTGCGTCCGTGCTGTCGGTCACTATCTTGCGAAGGAGGCGTCGGATGTTTCGTTGCTCCGCACCGGCGAGTTCCGCGAGAAACTGTGTGAAATCGACCTTCTCGTTGAACATGAGAACAAGGCCGAGCAGTAAAACCGTGCACGAGGTCGCCGTATGAACGACCAGAGCGTGATCTTTTTGAGCCATGAAGGCTATCGTTTCACCGATGGCTAGAACGGCCGCCGCCGAGAGAAACGGAACGGTGGTCTGAAACGCGCGCATTCCCAGTGCCGCAGCTATGACTGCTGCCGCGAACGCGAGTTGGACCGGGCGCTGATCAAATTCCTGAAGAAGCCGATCTTGGAGGATCGACTCGGCGGCGAGTACATGCAGTATCGGCCCGGGAAGCTGGCCATATACGGGCACCGGAAAGATGTCCTTCAACTCAGTGGCATAAGCCCCGATAACAATTGAACGATTTTTCAGCTTCGCGATTTCGAAGTCTGGATGGAGAATTCGGGACAACGAAATCGTCGGAACGCTGGCGGGATTGATCGAGTAGTCGATCAGATGGGAGCCGGAGGCGGAGTGAGTCTTTGCGAGAACTGCGGCTGCCGACTGGGTTGGCTGGCCGTCCAGCAGGTCGCCCAGCGTAAACCGTCTCACGGTTCCATCGTCATCGAGGCTGACATTTGCAAAAGCAAGCCACGCATTCTCACGCAGTGCTGGTAGCGGCTGGGTGACTACAGTTGTTGACCCAGCGTCTGCCGAAAGGTGTTGGTTGAACACTGGCAGGATCGCGCTCGCGCCGGCATTCGCCAAGGCGTCGGCCAAGCGCGCATCTTCGCTGCCGGTGGAGGGCGTGCTGAAGTCGATATCGATGAATATATCGCCTACCCCGCCTTGCGACAGCTTCTCAATGATGTCGGCGTAAATACTGCGCGGCCACGGCCAGGTGCCCAAAGCATCCAGCGTCTCTCTGTCAATTGCAAGGTAGACGATACTTCCTGAAGCATTGCGTGGGGCAGCGGCAAAACGCCAGTTCATCAGTGCGTTGTCCAGCGTCTTTAACAACGGGATGCTGCCGCCAACCAGAGCCAAGCTGACGATAGCGCATATTATCAGCAGTCTTAGGAGACGAGCCGTAGGCCATCTGAAGACGTGGCGCCGCCTCATCTGATGCCTCGGCGGGGCTCCGACCAATCAGTTGCCGCGGCCACTCCCGTTC